>JANNHN010000156.1:0-13537 GCA_031404395.1 Betaproteobacteria bacterium | reverse complement strand
CCATGGCAATGGCCTGCGGATGCTGGCGTTCGATGTACTCCAGCCAGCCGGCCAGGGTTTCAGGTAGCGTCATGGGACGCGGGCATTCAAAGTGAACACTGCGCCGGTCAATGAATGTATGGCATGCGGCGCATGCGCTGCGAACAGGATCAGGCCGGGGCCGGCAGTTTCAGCATCAGGGCCAGCAGCCGCGCCAGTTGATCCCGCATCTGCCGCCGGTCAACGATCATGTCTAGCGCCCCCTTCTGCATCAGGAACTCCGAACGCTGGAATCCCTCGGGCAGCGTTTCGCGCACGGTCTGCTCGATCACCCGCGGACCGGCGAAACCGATCAGCGCGTTGGGTTCCGCGATCACCGCGTCTCCGATCATGGCAAAACTCGCCGACACGCCGCCCATGGTCGGGTCGGTCAGCACGGAGATGAACGGCAGGCGGTCATCGGCAAGCCGGGTCAGTGCCGCGCAGGTCTTGGCCATCTGCAGCAGCGAGAACAATCCTTCCTGCATGCGCGCGCCGCCGGTGGCGGTGAAACAGATGAACGGCAGCCGCTGTTCGACGCAGACCTGCACCCCGCGCACAAAACGTTCGCCGACCACCGATCCCATTGAGCCGCCGAGAAAACCGAACTCGAATGCCGCAGCGACGACCGGAATCTCCTTGATCGCACCCTGCATGACGATCAGCGCATCTTCCTCGCCGGTGTCTTCGCGCGCAGCGGCCAGCCGATCCGCATAACGTTTGCTGTCGCGGAATTTCAGACTGTCGACCGGCGTCACTTCGGCGCCGATCTCGTAGCGGCCCTCCATGTCGAGCAGCCAGTCGAGGCGTTCGCGCGCCGAAATACGGTTATGGTGATTGCACTTCGGACAGACAAACAGGTTTTTCTCGAGATCCGTGCGATACAGCACCGCTTCGCAGGAATCACACTTGCTCCACAGCCCTTCGGGAACCGCCTTTTTTGTGCTGCCCGCCTCGCGTTTGATCCGCGGCGGCAGCAGTTTTTGCAGCCAGCTCATGCGGCGCCCCCCAAGGGGACTTCCTTCGGGGCGCGCCCGACAATGTCGCGATCCATCGCAGCGCGAATGCCTGCCATGAAGGCACCGGCGCGCGCCGGTGCGTCATGCGGCGCGCTTTCGATTTCCTGCACCAGCCGGCTGCCGATGACCACTGCATCGGCTATCCCGGCGATGACACGGGCCGTCTCGCCGTCCCGGATGCCAAAACCGACACCGACCGGCAGTTTGGTGTGACTGCGGATGCGCGCGATGCGCTGCGTCACGTCGGCGACATCGATGCTAGCAGCACCGGTGACCCCCTTCAACGACACGTAATACAGATAACCACGACCCAGCGCAGCAACCTGTTTCAGACGCGCATCAGATGTCGTCGGCGACAACAGAAATACCGTGTCCAGCCCCGCAGCATCGAGCGTCGCAACCAGGAGCTCAGCCTCCTCCGGCGGATAATCCACCACCAGCACGCCGTCGATACCGGCCGCCTTCGCCGCCGCAGCAAAATCATCAACACCCATCGACTCGACGGGATTCGCATAGCCGAACAGTACCACCGGCGTATCCGCGTTGGTTTTTCGAAACTCGGCGACATAAGCAATCACATGACGCAACGACACGCCGTGCTTCAGCGCGCGTTCGCTGGAACGCTGGATCACCGGACCGTCCGCCATCGGATCCGAAAACGGCACACCCAGTTCGATGATATCGGCGCCGCCCGCGACCAGCGCATGCATCAGCGGCACGCAGGTTGCCGGATCCGGATCGCCCGCAGTGACGAAAGGGATCAGGGCTTTGCGTCCTTCTTTCCTGAGGCGCGCGAATGTAGCGGCAATGCGTGACATCGTCAGGATCGTGTGGCGTGCATCAGAATTTGATGCCGGACTTTTCGGCGACAGTATGCATGTCCTTGTCGCCGCGACCGGAAAGATTGACCAGCAGGATCTGGTCGCGGCGCATGCGCGGCGCAATTTTCGCCGCGTAAGCCAGCGCGTGGCTGGACTCCAGCGCCGGGATGATGCCTTCGAGCCGGCACAGCTTGTGGAAAGCCTCCAGCGCCTCGTCGTCGGTGACCGCCACATATTCGGCGCGCCCGCTGTCCTTCAGCCACGCGTGCTCCGGGCCGACGCCGGGGTAATCCAGCCCCGCCGAAATCGAATGGGTCTCGATGATCTGCCCGTTGTCGTCCTGCAGCAGATAGGTGCGGTTACCGTGCAGCACCCCGGATCTGCCGGCGCACAGCGTCGCCGCATGTTTGCCGGTTTCCAGCCCGTGTCCTGCGGCCTCTACGCCGATCAACCGCACCGCTTCATCCGGAATGTAGGCATGGAATATGCCGATGGCGTTCGAACCGCCGCCGACGCAGGCGAGTACTGCATCCGGTTGACGCCCCGTCATCTCCAGCATCTGCTCCCGCGCTTCGCGGCCGATCACGGACTGGAAATCGCGCACCATCATCGGATAGGGATGCGGTCCGGCCACTGTGCCGATAATGTAAAAAGTGTTTTCGACATTGGTCACCCAGTCGCGCATCGCTTCATTCAGCGCATCCTTGAGTGTTTTTGAGCCGGATTCCACAGGCACCACCGTCGCGCCCAGCAGCTTCATGCGATAGACGTTCTGCGCCTGGCGCTTGATGTCTTCGGAGCCCATGTAAACCACGCACTCCATGCCATAGCGCGCGGCAATCGTCGCCGTGGCGACGCCATGCTGGCCGGCGCCGGTCTCGGCGATCACCCGCGGCTTGCCCAGATGGCGCGCCAGCAGCGCCTGGCCGATGACGTTGTTGATCTTGTGCGCGCCGGTATGGTTCAGGTCTTCGCGCTTGAGATACACCTGCGCGCCGCCGAAATGCTCGGACCAGCGCCGCGCGTGATACACCGGACTCGGCCGGCCCACGTAATGTTTCAGCTCGTATTCGAATTCCGCAATGAAAGCCGGATCATCCTTGTAGCGGGCATAGGCCGACTTCAGGTCTTCCAGTGCGGAGATCAGGGTTTCAGAGACAAAGACGCCTCCGTAAGGACCGAAGTGGCCCTTGGCGTCCGGCAAGTCATACACCCGCATTGCGCACTCCCGTCATGAACGCTTCCATTTTCCGGACATCCTTGATGCCCTTCGCCGACTCCACGCCGCTCGACACATCCACAGCCCATGGCCGCACGCGCCGCACTGCTTCCGCCACATTCTCCGCATGAAGTCCGCCCGACAACACCACAGGCACCGGCAGATCGCGCGGAATCAGCGACCAGTCGAAGGTGGCGCCGGTGCCGCCATGCACGCCATCGACATAAGCATCGAGCAACAAACCACAAGCAGTATGAAATTCCCGCGCGTATTGTAACAAATCGACATCCTGTTTCACCCGCACGGCACGCAGGTACGGCAGACCGAAACTGGCGCAGTACTGCGGAGTTTCATCACCGTGAAATTGCAGCAACTGCACCGGCGCCGCGGCAATGGCGGCACGCACGGTCTGTGCATCGACATTGACAAACAGTCCCACCGGCACCACGAACGGCGGCAAGGCCGCGATGATGTCGCGCGCCTGCTGCGGCGTTACGGCACGCGGGCTGCCGGCGAAAAACACCAACCCGATCGCGTGCGCACCCAACTGCGCTGCCGCCAGTGCATCCTCGACGCGGGTGATGCCGCAGATTTTTATGCGTGGAGCAGTCATGTCAATCCATCATGGCATGCGCGAGCTGCGGGCCCGACCGCCGTGATTCCGGCAATCCCCAGCGGTCTTCATACTCCACATGATCCAGATACAAACCCGAAGCATCGAATGTCGGCGCCGCCTGCGCCCGCACGCACCCCTCCAGCACCTGCGCCAGCCATTGCGGAGGATGACGCGCCTTGCCCACGTAAACGAGACTGCCGACGATGTTGCGGACCATATGATGCAGAAAGGCATTGGCGCGCAGCCGGAATACGATATAGGGTCCGCGCTGCTCAATCGCCAGTTCGTGCAGTGTCCTGACGGGGGACTGCGCCTGGCATTCGGCCGCCCGGAACGCGCTGAAATCGTGCTCGCCGACGAGGCACGCCGCTGCTGTGCGCATGGCAGCAATATCCAGCGGCGCGTGGAACCAGCCGACGCGGCCGTGATCTGCCGCAGGCCGCACCGCATCATTGAGCAGCACATAGCGATAGGTTCGCGCGCGCGCAGAAAAGCGCGCATGAAAATCATCTGCCACCGGTTGCGCCCAGGTGACCGCCAGCACCGGCGGCAGCAGCGCATTCACGCCGCGCACCCAGGCGCTCAGCGGGCGATCCACACTGCAATCGAAATGCACAACCTGTCCCAGCGCATGCACGCCGGCGTCGGTGCGGCCGGCGCAGACTGTCGCCACCGGCGTCCCGGCGATCGTGCCGAGCGCTGCCTCCAGACGATCCTGCACCGCGCAGCCGGCAGACTGTGTCTGCCAGCCGCAAAAGCCGCCGCCGTCGTATTCGATGCCGAGCGCCAGTCTCACCATTTACTCCCTCGATCGTTGCCGCGCACCGTATTGCAAAAAAAGAAACCGCGGCAGGAGCGCTGCCGCGGTTCACGAGAAATACCCTGCAGCGCGACTAGCCGAGCGATCCGAGCAGCTTCTGCGCCTGATCCTTTTGCTCCGCGTCGCCCTCCTTGATCACTTCCTGAAGAATTTCGCGGGCGCCCTCGTTGTCACCCATCTCCTGGTAAGCCTTGGCCAGATCAAACTTCTGCTGCACGTCGTACCAATGGCTGTCCTTATCCGCCGCCGGCGCAGCCGCCGTGAGCGGTTCGTCAAGGCTGATGTTCAGGTCACCCACGTCAATCTTGAAATCCAGACCCGCATCCGCGGCAGGCGCCACGGGCTTTGCTGTTGGTGTCGGCGCATCCGCTGCCGGCAGTTCAATATTGAAATCCATGACGCTGGTTTCATCTGCCGGCGATGCTTCCAGGACGATATCGGTTTGCGTGCCCGGCGTTGGCGCCTCGAGGTTGAAATCAGGCATACCCGGTGCACTGGCAGCATCCGCATCAAGCGCGATATCCGGCGTCGCGGTGCTGTCGCCGCCCAGATCGAAGTCGAGGTCGGTACCCGCGTGCTCGGCGCTGGTATCGACCTGCGGTGCGGCATCCTTGCCGGCCGCATACAGGGCGTTATCAGGATCAACCGTGTAACCCATCGCGACAATCTTGTTCCAATTATCGCCTGAGCCACCGGTCAGTGCATGCAACGACTGCGCCACAGTACCGAATGCAGCGGCATCTTTGCGCGCAGCATAAACCTCGGCCAGCTTGACTTGCACATCTTCACGCGACGGGTCGCGGCCCATCGCTTCTTTAAGGATGTCTTCTGCCTGACCATCGCGGCCATAAGCGATATACACCTCGGCTTCCGCAATCGGATCCACTTCGTCCGCCGGCGCTGCTGCATCAGCGGTTTCGGCAGTTGCCGCGGCGGCAGCGGCCCCCATCACGGGCGCCATTCTCGCGGGCTCTGCATCGTCCGCTGCGCGCGCACGACGGCGACGCAACGCGGCAAAGCCGAGTCCGCCCAGCACCAGCACACCCACACCTCCGCCAATGATGGGCAGGTTGTCCATCACCATGTCCATCATGTCGGGTTCGGGCTGCGGCGGGGACGGCGCAACCAGCTTGGGTTTCGGTTTCGGCGCCGGTTGCGCTTCAGCAGCCGGCTTATCGGCCGGCGTAGCAGCAGCGCCGTCTTTCTTGGCTTCTGCCGGAGGCGGCGCGGTTTCCGCACCCTTTACTTCAGACTTGGGTGCCGGTGCGGCGTCAGACCTGGCGGGCTCCGTCTTGGCAACAGGTGCCGGTGCAGCTTTGGCTGCTTCCGCCTTTTGCTGGGCAGCGGCCAGGCCAGGGCTCTTTAGTTCGGCCAGTTTCTGACCGTTCTTTACCGTCTTCTCGAGTTGGGCAATCCGATCCTTGGCTTCCGTCAGTTCCTGCTTGCTGGCAATTTTGTCTTCAGTCGCTGCGCGTGCTTTGGCGGCGCCGGTCAGCGGTTTGCCGTCCTTGCCGGGCTCACCCTTGGAGAGTTTGACGACATCCTTGCTGCCGGGGGCGCCGCCGGTGTCTTCGACGCGCGCGGTAATGCGACCGCGCGCGGTGCTGCCGCCCGCCGGGGCCTGGCCTGCGGCATCCGCCAGCTTGCCGGCATAGGCGCGCCAATCGGCGACATGAGTCTGATATTCCTTGACCGCATCACCCTTGGTGATGGCGGCGAGTTCAGCGGCGTCCGGCACACGCAGAATTTTTCCGGACTTGACCAGATTCAGGTTCTTTTTGATAAACGCATCGGGATTACTGCGATACAGGGCAACGAGCATCTGCTCCAGCGATACACCCTCCGGCTTCAGGCTCGCAGCAATCTTGCCCAGCGTTTCACCCTTGGCGATCGGGCCGTATTCCTGCGCGCCGGACGTTCGTGCGGGTGCAGCAACTTTCGGCGCCGGTGCAGCAGGCGCCGCAGCAATAGGCCGTGACTCCGGCGCTGCCACCGGTGCAGGTGCAGTCTGCGCTGCCTGTTGGCCGTAACCCGGCGGATCCAGCAAAGCGGTGTATTCGCGCAGCAGCCTGCTGCCGGCACCGGTCAGTTCAATCAGCAGATCAACAAAAGGCTCGCTGATCGGGCGATTGCCGGTGATCTTGACATACGGCTGGCCGTTGGCGCGGCGCTCGATACTGAGCTTCAGACCGTTGATGCCCGAGTTGTATTGCAGGTTGGCCTGCTGATACGCCTCCGGGGAACCGAGTCGCACAATCAGATTCGACGCTTCATCGCCCCTCACGGCGACAAGCTCGATTTCTGCGCTCAACGGTTGTCCCAGGCTCGACTGTACCGTCAGCCTCCCCAAGCCGGCTGCATCCACCATCAGCGGCGCGAACAGCAGCAGCGCCAGTGCCAGCGCTTTACCAAAATTAAATGTGCGCACTACGGCTCCCGAATCGTTTTTTTGAGGGACAACAAAGTTAGCATCAATCAGTTAGCCATGCAAGCTAACAAAACGTCGAATGTTGCTACCCAACCACATATTTTTAAAGGATTTTCCGCATTCCAACCAGCCCAATTCGCAGCCGGCAGGCTACCCCAAATCAAGCACTTACGGACGCCCGCGCTGCCGGGCTGACACGGGCTGCAGCCCCCTTTTCAAGCACTATACGCAACATCCTGCGCAGCGGCTCGGCAGCACCCCACAATAGCTGGTCCCCGACCGTAAACGCTGTCAGATATTCCCCGCCCATGGGCAGCTTGCGCAAACGACCTACCGGCACCGCCAGCGTACCGGTTACTGCGGTCGGCGTCAGTTCGCGCAGCGACGCCTCGCGCTGGTTGGGAATCACCCTGACCCAGTCATTGGCGCCGGCCAGCAGTTTTTCGATTTCCGCCAGCGGCACATCACGCGTCAGTTTGACCGTCAACGCCTGACTGTGACAACGCATCGCACCGATGCGCACGCATACGCCATCGACCGGCAGCGGATTCGCTTCGCGGCCGAGAATCTTGTTGGTTTCGGCCATGCCTTTCCATTCTTCGCGGCTCTGGCCGTTGCCGAGATCCTTGTCGATCCACGGCAGCAGGCTGCCCGCCAGCGGCTGGCCGAATTGTTCAGTCGGCACGGCACCCTGGCGCAGGGCATCGGCCACGACGCGATCCAGTTCGAGAATCGCAGATGCCGGATTGTCGAGCAGCGGCTTTGCCGCCGCATGCACCGCCCCCCATCTGCGCGATCAGTTCGCGCATGTTGGCAGCGCCGGCGCCGGACGCGGCCTGATAAGTCATCGCCGTCATCCACTCGACCAGTCCCGCCTTGAACAGACCCGCCATCGCCATCAGCATCAGGCTGACGGTGCAATTGCCGCCGATGTAGTTTTTGATGCCTTGGGCCAGCGCCGCGTCGATCACGTCGCGGTTGACCGGATCGAGGATGATCACTGCATCGGGCTGCATGCGCAGTGCCGATGCCGCGTCTATCCAGTAACCATCCCAGCCAGCTGCGCGCAGCCTGGGGAACACGGCATTGGTGTAATCGCCACCCTGACAGGAGATCAGAATATCCATCGCCGCCAGCGCGTCGATGTTGTTGGCATCGGCGACCTTGCCGGCATCGCGGCCGATATCCGGCCCGCGACTGCCCGCCTGGGATGTCGAAAAGAACGTCGGCGCGATCAGCTCAAAATCGCGCTCGGCGCGCATCCGCTCGATCAAAACCGAGCCGACCATGCCGCGCCATCCGATGATGCCAACCTTGTTCATTAAAACACCTTTAAAAACAACGCATTACACCCGCATACTATACACCAAACACCCTACAGCGCCGCAACCACCGCATCACCCATCTCGGCCGTGCCGACCTTGCGCGCACCCGGTTCGTCGATGTCCGGCGTGCGATAACCGGCGGCGAGCACGCTCTTCACTGCCGCCTCAATACGGTAGGCCCACTCATCCTGGTTGAACGTATAACGCAGCATCATCGCTGACGACAGGATGGTGGCCAGCGGGTTGGCGATGTTTTTCCCGGCGATGTCGGGCGCCGAACCGTGGATCGGCTCGTAGAGCCCGCCGCCGCCGGAATTGAGCGACGCCGAGGGCAGCATGCCGATCGAGCCGGTCAGCATCGACGCCTCGTCGGACAGAATGTCACCGAAGATGTTGCCGGTGACAATGACGTCGAACTGTTTGGGGTTACGCACCAGCTGCATCGCCGCGTTGTCCACATACATGTGCGACAACGCCACCTGCGGATATTGTTTCGCGACGTCGCTGACAATCTCGCGCCAGAAACGGCTGGTTTCCAGCACGTTTTCCTTATCGACCGAACACAGCTTTTTGCCGCGCTTCATCGCGGTCTGGAAGCCGACCTCGGCGATACGGCGGATTTCCGGTTCCGAGTACAACATCGTGTCGTAGCCCTCGCGCTCGCCGCGCGCGTTGTCGCGCCGGCCGCGCGGCTCGCCGAAATAAATGTCGCCGGTCAGCTCGCGGATGATCATCAGATCCAGCCCCGACACCACCTCGGGTTTCAGCGTCGATGCATGCACCAGTTCCGGGTACAGCACCGCCGGGCGCAGGTTGGCAAACAGGCCCAATTCCTTGCGGATGCGCAGGATGCCCTGCTCGGGACGCTGCGGTCGCGGCAACGCATCGTACTTCGGCCCGCCGACGGCGCCGCACAGCACGGCGTCGGCCGCCTTGGCGAGCTTCAGCGTCGATGGCGGCAGCGGGTCACCATGCGCGTCAAACCCGGCGCCGCCAAACGGCGCCTCCTCGAACTCCAGCTTGAGTCCGTCTGCCGCCAGCCGGCGCAATACTTTCAGCGCCTGGCCGACAATCTCGGGACCGATGCCATCTCCGGCAAGAACTGCGATTTTCATCTTTACCCCGTGAAAGGTGAACGGGTGAACAAGTGAACGAGCAACAGCAGGTTCCCTCTCCCCGCACCCGGGGAGAGGGACAGGGTGAGGGGCTTCACCCGTTCTCTCGTTCACGGTTTAATCAAAACAACCAAGGTTGTTGCTCGCGATGCTTCGCCTCGAACGCCTTGATCTGGTCCGCATGCCCCAGCGTCAGGCCGATATCGTCCAGCCCGTTCAACATGCAGTGCTTGCGGTGCGGATCGATATCAAAACCATAACTCTCTCCGGACGGCGTGGTGACGGTCTGCTGTTCGAGATCAACGGCGATACGATAACCTTCGTGCGCCGCGGTTTCGCGGAACAGCTGATCAACAATCTGCGTGTCGAGCTTGATCAGCAGCAAGCCGTTTTTCAGGCTGTTGTTGTAGAAAATGTCGGCAAATCCCGGCGCGATGATGGTTTGAATGCCGAATTGCAGCAGTGCCCACGGTGCATGCTCGCGCGACGACCCACAACCGAAGTTTTCCCGCGCCAGCAGCACCGTCGCGCCGATGAAGCGCTTGCGGTTCAACACAAAATCTGCATTCAGCGGACGTCCCGTGTTATCGGCATCCGGCTCGCCGCGGTCAAGGTAACGCCATTCGTCGAACAGGTTGGGGCCGAAACCCGTGCGCCGGATCGACTTCAGGAATTGTTTGGGGATGATCGCGTCGGTATCGACGTTGGCACGATCGAGCGGCGCGACCAATCCTTCCTTGCGGACAAATTTATCCATCGGCTACTTGTCCGCTTTCCTCTGGATTGCCTCGCCGGCTTTTTCGACGTCCTGGCCAACACCGCGCATCGTATTGCAGCCCGCCAATACCATCAGCGCCAACACCAACATGATCATGCGTTTCATGAGCGTCTCCTTATTTAATTCAACTTGCTTCAGTTCAACTCACGTACATCAACAAAATGCCCTGCAACCGCCGCAGCCGCAGCCATCGCCGGACTCACCAGATGCGTCCTGCCGCCGGGACCCTGCCGGCCCTCGAAATTACGGTTGGAAGTGGATGCACAACGCTCGCCTGGACTCAACTGGTCCTCGTTCATGCCCAGGCACATCGAACAGCCCGGCTCGCGCCATTCGAATCCTGCTTCCTTGAATATGCGATCCAGGCCTTCCTGCTCCGCCTGCGCCTTGACCAGCCCTGAACCCGGCACCACCAGCGCGAGCTTGACATTGGCCGCCACCTTGCGCCCTTTCACCACAGCCGCCGCGGCGCGCAAATCCTCGATCCGCGAGTTGGTGCAGGCGCCGATGAATACCTTGTCGATGGCGATATCGACGATGGGCGTATTGGGTTTCAGATCCATGTATTTGAGTGCGCGCTCCATCCACTCGCGCTGCACCGGATTCTGCTCCTGCGCCGGATCCGGCACCTTGCCGTCGATGGTCGTCACCATTTGCGGATTGGTGCCCCAGGTGACCTGCGGCTTGATCTCCGCTGCATCCATCTTCACCACGGTATCGAAACGCGCATCGGTGTCGCTCTGCAGTGTTTGCCAATGCGCCACCGCCCGATCCCACAGTGCGCCGGTCGGCGCGAACATGCGGCCCTTGCAGTAATCGATGGTTTTCTGATCGACCGCCACCATGCCCGTACGCGCGCCGGCTTCGATCGCCATGTTGCACAGGGTCATGCGCCCTTCCATCGACAGATCGCGGATCGCGCTGCCGGCAAATTCGATGGCGTAACCGGTACCGCCCGCGCTGCCGATTCTGCCGATGATGGCCAGCACGATGTCCTTGGCGGTAACGCCGCGGCCGAGCTTGCCGTCCACAACGATCTGCATGGACTTCGATTTCTGCATCACCATGCACTGCGTCGCCAGCACGTGCTCGACTTCGCTGGTGCCGATGCCGAAAGCCAGCGCGGCAAACGCGCCGTGCGTACTCGTATGCGAATCGCCGCACACCACCGTCATGCCCGGCAGCGTCGCGCCGTTTTCCGGCCCGATCACATGCACGATGCCCTGACGCTTGTCGAGAAACGGAAAATAAACCTTGGCCTTGAACTCCTTGATGTTCTTGTCCAGCGTCTCGATCTGCAGCCGCGATACCTGGTCGGTAATGCCATCGAGCCCTTTGTCCCAGTTGCGGGTCGGCGTGTTGTGATCTGCCGTCGCCACCACGGAATCGGCGCGCCACACCTTGCGCCCGGCGAGTTTCAGCCCTTCATACGCCTGCGGACTGGTGACTTCATGCACCAGATGGCGGTCGATATAAATCATCGCCGTCCCGTCCGCCTCTGCGCGCACGAGATGGCTCTCCCACAATTTGTCGTATAAGGTTTTGCCGGTCATGCGTTTACCGTCTCGAAGCCTGTTCCAGAAGCCGTAAATTATCGCACAGCGCCGCAGCCCTCTGCTTCGCTGCAAGTGTTCCCTGGTCCATGCACTGCGTCACGCCGCCTCACGTCCCTGCTTTCAACCCCCGCCACAGCACCCCGGTCGCGACTAGCGCACACGCTGCAGACAGCGCAAACGTCGGCCCGGCGCCCAGCCCCGCCCAGGCATAACCGCTGGCCAGCCCGCCGATGGCGCCGCCGAATCCGTACGCCAGACTGCCGTAAATGGCCTGTCCCCGCGCCTGATGACGTCCGCGAAACAGCTTGTGGACGACGCCGATCGCCGCGGCATGAAAAGAGCCGAAACTCGCCGCGTGCAGCGTCTGTGCCGCCAGCAACAGCACGACACTGTCCGCGCCCCAGCCGATGACCACGAAACGCAGCGCCGCCAGCAGCGTGCTGGCAATCAGGATCTGGCGCAGCGTGTACGCACGGTAGAGATGCGACATCCACACGAACACACCGATCTCGCAGATCACGCCCAGCGCCCACAGCCAGCCCGCCAGCGCTTTGCTGTAGCCGTGATCGACCAGATGAATGGTGTAAAAAGTGTAGTACGGCCCGTGCGCAGCCGCCATCAGCGCCGAGGCAACAATGATGGCCATCACCGCCGGCTGTCGCACCACCCGCCACACCGGCAGATCGTCATCGGCGTGCGGCGCCACCGGCGCCTCATGCACCAGCCATGACAGCAGCAGCATCCCCGTCATCAACCCGAAGATCACCCACAGCACCGCACGCGGACTGGCGGCATCCAGCAGATAACCCACAGCAACCACTGCCGCAATAAAACCCACCGAACCCCAGACGCGGATGCGGCCATAGCGCGCGGTCTCATCGCCCAAGTGCGACAAGGTGGTGGCCTCGACCAGCGGCAGCGCCGCACTCCAGAAAAAAGTCATCGCCAGCAGCACGACGAACAACCAGGCAAAACTCTCACCGAAAAAAACGCCGAGGAACGCCAGCGTGCCCGCCGCACCGGCCGCGCGCACGATGCCCAGCCGTTTTCCGTCGTGATCGGCGAGCCAGCCCCACAGATGCGGCGCCACGATGCGCGTCAGTTGCGGCAACGCCATCAGCACGCCGATCTCGACGGCGCTCATGCCTACCGAAGTCAGATACAGCGCGAAGAACGGCGCGAACGCACCGAGATAGGCGAAGTAAAAAAAATAAAACGCGGAAAGATTGAGGTGAAACCTGGGCACGGGCGGCGCCGCGCGATGCAGCGCGCGGACTACTATAACTTGTTGTTTTTAATAACTTATTCTAGGAATGCCTAGGGGGAAATAAAACTTCCCTCTCCCCGTGTTAACGGGGACAAGGGAACACTTGAAGCAGAGCAGAGGGCCAGGGTGAGGGGGCGCAAAAAAAGTCATTTTCACGCGTTCCAAGATTAGCGTTCAAGCTTCGTCGGGGTCAGGATTTTCGGCCGCAGCCGCCGCGCGTAATTGCGCGATCACCGCTGCCGGCGCCTGCGCCGCGATCACCGGCGTGCCGGTTTTGACATCCGCATTCTGCGCACGCTGGCGCAGCGCATGATCCATCAGCGTCAGCGCCAGCATGGCCTCGCAGATCGGCGTCGCGCGGATGCCGACGCAGGGATCGTGGCGGCCGTGGGTTTCGATCATCGCCGCGTTGCCGGCGGTGTCGATGGTGTGGCGCGCGAGGCGGATGCTTGAGGTCGGCTTCACCGCGACGTTGACGATGATGTCCTGCCCGGTGGAAATGCCGCCGAGCACGCCGCCGGCGTTGTTGCTGACAAAACCCTGCGGCGTCATTTC
>JANNHN010000155.1:0-16581 GCA_031404395.1 Betaproteobacteria bacterium | reverse complement strand
TTTCCCGGCATGGGCGGCGTGTACGAGCCGGCGCTGATGCAGAAATTCATCGGCATGGGCATGCGCTTCATCCTCAGCGGCTCGGATCTGTCATTCATGATGGCTGCGGCGAGTGCGCGATCGAGCTTGCTGCGCGGCGCTAAAAATTAATGTGCAGCGTGTTGATGCAATCAGGTTGACACGGATCGGGTTCGGCGCCGCGGTTGCGGACGCAGTTCGGATTCAAATTGGCTTTATAATTCAAGCTTCGACGCGCGCCGCGTGCTGCAGGGGATGCAGCGCGGTTCATGGTGCGCGCCAGCCGGGAGATCCATATGAAGTTTGGCATACCCGCGGAGACGCGGCCGAATGAGACGCGCGTTGCCGTATCGCCGGAAACCGTGGCGAAACTGGTCAAAGGCGGTCACCATCAGGTGCTGGTGCAGGCGGGCGCCGGGCGGGGCGCGAGCATTCCCGATGCGCAGTTCACTGCAGCCGGCGCCACCGTAGTTGCCGCCGCTGCCGATATCTACGGCCAGGCCGACATCGTGCTGAAAGTGCGCGGCCCGCAGCCGGATGAACTCGCCAGAATGAAATCCGGGCAGACGCTGATCGGTTTGCTCAATCCGCATCACAGGGAAGGTCTGGAGGCGCTGGCCAAACAGGGCATCACCGCGTTTGCGATGGAGGCGCTGCCGCGGATTTCACGCGCGCAGAGCATGGATGTTCTGTCGTCGCAGGCCAATCTCGGCGGCTACAAGGCGGTGATGATGGCGGCCAATGCCTATGCCAGGCTGATGCCGATGCTGATGACCGCGGCGGGTACGGTGAAAGCGGCGCGCGTGGTGATCATGGGCGTCGGCGTGGCCGGTCTGCAGGCGATTGCCACAGCCAAACGTCTGGGCGCCGTGGTTGAAGCCACCGACGTGCGGCCAGCGACCAAGGAGCAGGTCGAATCGCTGGGCGCGAAATTCATCGACGTGCCGTTCGAGACCGACGAGGAGCGTGAAATCGCCCAGGGCGTCGGTGGTTACGCCCGGCCCATGCCGGCGAGCTGGGTGCAGCGCCAGGCGGCGCTGGTGGCCGAGCGCATCAAACAGGCGGATATCGTCATCACCACGGCGCTGATTCCGGGCCGTCCGGCGCCGGTGCTGGTCACCGAAGACATGGTGAAATCCATGAAGCCGGGATCGGTGATAGTCGATATGGCGGCCGAGCAGGGCGGCAACTGCCCGCTGACCGAACTCGACAAGACGGTGGTCAAGCATGGCGTCACGCTGATCGGCGTCAGCAATCTGCCGGCGCTGGTGGCGACGGACGCCAGTGCGCTGTATGCACGCAACCTGCTGAATTTCCTCGGGCTGATGCTCGATGCCAAGACGGGTGAGTTCAAGATCAACCGCGAAGACGAAATCATCGCCGGCACGCTGGTGTGTATGGGCGGAGAACTTCTTAAAAAATAATGATGAGCAAAAAAACAGTGATGAGCGCGGAATGATGAGTGCGGAACGGAAGACCAGCGGCTTGGGGTTTTCGCTCATCATTCATCACTCCGCATTCCTCACTGCTCCGAAGGAGCAACTATGACCGGCGCTGTAGATCCAACCATCATCAACCTGATCGTCTTCGTACTGGCCGTGTTTGTCGGCTATCACGTGGTGTGGAACGTGACACCGGCGTTGCACACGCCGCTGATGAGCGTGACCAACGCCATTTCCTCGGTGATCATCGTCGGCGCGATTCTCGCCGCGGGCGCGCCGGAGGCTGATTTCGGCTCGATCACCGGCGCGGTGGCCGTGGGACTGGCCGCGATCAACGTCGCCGGCGGATTCATGGTGACGCGGCGCATGCTGGAAATGTTCAAGAAAAAAGCGCCGAAGGCCGCCACGGGTGAAACCAAATGAGCGCGAACCTCGCCGCATTCTGGTACCTGATCGCGTCGGTGTGTTTCATCCTCGCGCTGAAGGGGTTATCGCACCCGGAAACCTCGCGCCGCGGCAACACCTTCGGCATCGCCGGCATGACCATCGCCATCCTGGTGTCGCTGGCGATAGTCGCCAAGGGCAGGCTGGATCTGATCCTGATCGCCATGGTCATCGGCGGTTCGATCGGCGTTTACTTGTCGCGCCGCGTGCAGATGACGCAGATGCCGGAACTGGTCGCCGCAATGCACTCCATGGTCGGCATGGCCGCGGTGCTGATCGCCGTTGCCGTGGTCAATAACCCGGCGTCATTCGGCATGGGCAATTCGATGCCGCTCGGTAACAAGCTTGAATTGTTCATCGGCACCTTCGTCGGCGCCATTACGTTCTCCGGATCGGTGATTGCCTTCGGCAAACTCGCCGGGCTGGGCAAGAAATTCCGCCTGTTCTCGAGCGCGCCGGTGACGTTCAAGGGTCAGCACCTGATCAATCTGCTGCTGGCATTGGTGATGACCGGATTCGGTGCCGCGTTCTTCATGGCGGAAGGCCAGCCGTGGACGCCTTTCCTGATCATGATGACCATCGCTTTTGTGCTGGGCCTGCTGATCATCATTCCGATCGGCGGCGCCGACATGCCGGTGGTGATTTCGATGCTGAACAGCTATTCGGGCTGGGCGGCGGCGGGCATCGGCTTCTCGCTGAATAACCCGATGCTGATTATCGCCGGCTCGCTGGTCGGCTCCTCCGGCGCGATTTTGTCGTACATCATGTGCAAGGCGATGAATCGCTCGTTTTTCAGCGTGATCCTCGGCGGCTTCGGCGCTGCTGAAGGCGCGGTGTCGGCCGATGCCGGCGACAAGACCGTGCGTTCAGGTTCGGCGGATGATGCGGCGTTCCTCATGGCCAACGCTGAAACCGTGATCATCGTGCCGGGCTACGGCCTCGCGGTGGCGCGCGCGCAGCATGCGGTGAAGGAAATGGCGCACAAGCTGACGGCGAAGGGCGTGAACGTGCGTTACGCAATTCATCCGGTGGCGGGGCGCATGCCCGGCCATATGAACGTGCTGCTCGCCGAAGCGGAAGTGCCCTACGATCAGGTGCTGGAGATGGACGACATCAACAGCGATTTCGGCACCACCGACGTGGTGCTGGTACTGGGCGCCAACGACGTGGTCAACCCGCTGGCGCACGAGAAAGGCAGCCCGATTTACGGCATGCCGATACTGGATGTGGCGAAAGCACGCACGGTACTGGTCAACAAGCGCTCGATGGCCGCCGGCTATGCGGGATTGGATAACCCATTGTTTTATATGGATAAAACGATGATGATCTTCGGAGATGCGAAAAAGGTGGTGGAGGATATCGTCAAGGGGCTGGAGTAATCCGCCCCCGGCAAGGTATCGTTCGGCAATAAGCTGTTGAAATGATGAGTGTTTAATCAATCCTCATCATCAATCATCAGCCAGGGGCAAGCGCAGGGCAGCATGGTTTTTCCGCGCCCTGTTGGTTATCTGACTGGAAGGAGTTTTGTCATGAAGAACATATTGATTGCAACGACGCTGGCCCTGGTATTGGGATGGCCGCTCACTGCCGTGGCGCAGACCGACAAGCCTGCAGCCAAACCGGCCGCGGCGAAGCCTGCTGCAGAAGCCAAGCCTGCGGTGCCGGCGGATAAACCGGCTGCTGCTCCTGCTGCCAAACCCGCAGCCGCACCTGCAGCGAAGCCCGCTGCTGCGGCACCGGCACCCGTGATGGCCAAGATGGCGGAACCGAAAGCGGAGCCCAAGCGCATGGCATCGCGCGCCCGCACCGATGCGCGGGAATGCCTGAAGCACGAGACCAACCAGGCGATCCACGGTTGCGCGGAAAAATTTCGCTGAGCTCGCGCTGGTATTACAACAACAAGGGCCGCAATCGCGGCCCTTGTTTATTGTTGCTCCAGTGACTGCATCGCGGCAGTGGCCTGTGGCGCCGGTATTTTGCGGAACACGATATCGCCGTAGTAAGCGTGGGCATTGTCGCCGGTGTTATCGGTGTCGGTCATGATGCCGACCGCGATGATTTTGCCGGGCGCTTCGCCGAAGGCGCGCTGGTAGTCCTCGATGATATTGCGCGTGACCTGCTGCCAGGCGCCGAGTTTGTCGCGTCCCGATTCGGCGACGATCATCTTGATGCGCGAGGTGTGGCGGTTGGGGATCACGGTCTCCCGCGGTGCGCGGTTCTCCCAGATATACATCAGCGTGGCATAGGGCAGTTGCTGGCCGGTCAGCACGCGGACGTTGTCGAAAAACAGGCGGTCGTGCAGTTCAAGCTTGTCGATGTTCCCGGCGAAACTGACTACCAGCCGCACCGGTGAATCCTCCAGGTGCTGCTGGGCGTTGTCGGCACGGGCAATCAGGTCGGTGACTTTCCAATGCCAATGCAGCACTGGGTAGCCGGCGGGATCCAGCGTCAGCGGATGGATCAGGCCGGAGGCCGAAGATTCGGCGCGTGCGCGTACTACCGTGCGGCCGCGTTCGTTGATCAGGCGGTATTCGGTCAGGCGCTTGAATCGGGAGAGTATCCACGGCTGCCAGCCCGGCGGCAGTGTCTCGCCCTCGGGATGGCCGGAGAAACTGCGCACGTACGGCAGGGCTACCACATCCGGCGCGGTGTCGGTCGGCGCCAGCGCGCAACCCGCGCACAGCACCATTACCGCAGCCAGCATGCTACCCAACACTCTGTTCATGAGCCTCCTCCACGTCCGTGCGCATGGATGCGCATCTGATGGCATGCATCTTAGTCCAATTTTCGCGGCTGGCGTAATTGGCGCCTGGCGCTTCCTCAGGGGTTGGCGGCGAGTTGCGCCGGCGCCAGCGGCGGATTTTTCGAGAAATAGCGTTTGATGCCGGTGAAAATCGCGTCGGCCATTTTGTTCTGGTAGGCCGGGTTTTTCAGTTTTTTCTCTTCATCCGGATTGCTGATGAAGGCCGTCTCAATCAGGATCGACGGGATGTCCGGCGCCTTCAGTATCGCAAATCCGGCCTGCTCCACGTAATTTTTGTGCAAGCGATTGATGCCGCCCATTTCGGCGAGCACCGCCTTGCCGAGTTTGAGACTGTCGTTGATCGACGCGGTTTGTGACAGATCGAGCAGCGTCTGTTTCAGATACGGATCCTTGATGCCGAGGTTGACGCCGCCGATCAGGTCGGCGTCGTTCTCCTGCTTGGCGAGCCAGCGTGCCGCGGCGGAGGTGGCGCCACGCTCTGACAGCGCGAATACCGACGAACCGTTGGCTGAGGGTTTGATGAAGGCATCGGCGTGGACTGACACGAACAGGTCGGCGCGCACGCGCCGCGCTTTTTCGACGCGCATGTGCAGCGGGATGAAAAAATCACCGTCACGGATGAGCACTGCGCGCATGTTCGGCTCGTTGTCGATGCGCTCCTTCAGCTTCTGCGCGATGGCCAGTGTGACGTGTTTTTCCAGCGTGCCGCCGCGGCCGCGCGCGCCCGGATCCTCGCCGCCGTGCCCGGCATCGATGGCGATGGTGATCAGCCGCTGCGACGGCGGTTGCGCTGTTCGCGGGGCGGGTTTGGGCGCGGCCGGCGGTTCGCTTTTGGCAATGACTTGTGGCGGTCCGGTTTCCGGAGTTGTTGCAGGCGCCGGCACTGCGGAAGCGGCAGGCGTTTCCGGCGGCGTCTCGCGGCGTTTGAGGAAAGCGAGCAGCGGGTCCGGCGGCTCCAGCGGATACACGTCGAGCACCAGCCGATGACCGTATTCACCCACCGGCGCCAGGGCGAAGGTCTCGGGTTTGACTCTGGTTTTAAGATCAAACACCAGGCGCACCGTGCCCGGCTTGAAGCGGGCGACGCGCACACCTTTGATGTAGGGATCGTCCGCGCTGATCTTGCCGGCAACCTCGTTCAGCGTTGCGCTCAGCACCACGTCATCGAGATCGAGCACCAGCCGGTCAGGATGGTCGAGGCTGAAGAACTTGTGCCGTATCGGTTGTTTCGATTCGATGGTGACGCGCGTGTAATCGGCGGCGGGCCAGACGCGGGTCGAGGTGACCAGCACATCGGCGGCGCCGGCGGGCAGCGTCAGCAGCCCCAGCGCCGCCGTGCAGATCCGTGCGTATCGATATGCGGCGGGGCGCAGGATGTTCAGGAAAAACCGGGACAAAAAATGGGACAAAAAGCGGGGTAAATACGGGCGGGGTGCCGTGCGGCGGATGACGGGTCTCAGTGCGTCAGTGTGTCGAGACAACGCCTGCCAACCTCCGTGTGCGCCGTGATTGCCGCCTCGCGCCCGGTGCCGGCAACGCGCAGCGTGATGCTCAGGTCCGCGGCGGGCAGGTCCGGCGCTTTTTCCGGCCACTCGACGAGGCATATGGATTCCGGGTTGAAGTATTCCCGAAAGCCGCTGTCCTCGAGTTCCCGCGGATCAATGAATCTATAAAAATCAAAGTGATACAAGTATAACCTAGAAAATTCATAAGGTTCAAGCAGCGTGAAAGTCGGGCTTTTGACGTGCCCCTGGTAGCCGAGGCCGCGCAGGATGCCGCGCGCCAGGGTGGTTTTGCCGGCGCCGAGGTCGCCGTGGAGGTGGATGACCATGCCCGGGGCGAGCAGCGGCGCGAACGCCCGGCCCAGCGCCAGCGTGTCGTCTTCGGTTGCCAGAAAGCGGGTAGTCTTGGCCATGGTTAAAAGCGAAAAGCGTTAGCCACAGAGGTCACAGAGAAGATCAAAACCACAGCCCGCTACGCCACTTTGACACTCCTGCATCAGCATGGCCCTCTCGTGAAGTGGTTTTCTCTGTGAACTCTGTGACCTCTGTGGCAAGGTTTTTGATTTTGAATTTGTAGCGAATTGATGATGACTGACTACACCACACTGCTCGAAGACATCCGCCGTTGGGGCGTGGAGCTTGGTTTCCAGCAGGTCGCTGTTGCCGACTGCGACCTGTCGCAAGCCGAACCGCGACTCGCGGAGTGGCTGGCCCGCGGCTGGCACGGCGACATGGATTATATGGCACGCCATGGCGTGAAACGCAGCCGTCCCGCGGAACTGGTACCGGGCACCCTGCGCGTGATCATGGCGCGGCTCGACTACGCGCCGTCCGCTGCGCGCGACAGTTGGTCGGTGATCCACGATACTTCCCGCGCTTTCATTTCCCGCTACGCCACCGGGCGCGACTACCACAAGGTGCTGCGCGGCAAGCTGCAGAAACTGGCGGCACGTATCGAGGCGGCGGTCGGTCCCCATCGTTATCGCGTGTTCACCGACAGCGCGCCGGTGATGGAGGTTGCCCTCGCCGAAAAAGCCGGGTTGGGCTGGCGCGGCAAACACACGCTGCTGCTCAATCGCGAGGGCGGCTCGGCATTTTTTCTGGGGGAGATTTATACCGAATTGCCGTTGCCGGTCGATGTCGCGCAGTCCGATCATTGCGGCACTTGCAGCAAGTGCATCGATGTCTGCCCGACGCAGGCCATCGTCGCGCCGTACCAGCTTGACGCGCGACGCTGCATCTCCTACCTGACCATCGAGCACAAGGGGAGTATTCCGGAAGCGCTGCGCCCGCTGATCGGCAACCGCGTCTATGGTTGTGACGATTGCCAGCTCGTATGCCCGTGGAACCGCTTCGCGCAGGCGACCGGGGAGACCGATTTTACGGTGCGCAACGGGCTGGACGATGTGGCGCTGATCGAACTTTTTGCCTGGGATGAGTCGGTATTCGCGGCACGGCTGGCCGGCAGCGCCATCTACCGCATCGGCTACGAGCGCTGGCTGCGCAATCTGGCGGTGGGACTGGGGAATACCGGGACTACGCCGGGTGTTATTGCTGCACTGCAGGCCCGGACCGACCATCCCTCGGCGCTGGTGCGTGAACATGTGGGCTGGGCGCTCGCGCGACATGTCGGGAAATAGGTAAACTGGTAAAAAACTACCCGGCGTGTGGCGATATGGGGATGATCGGGAATACCGTAAAAAACAAAAAGGGCCGGGCCGTGACCGTAAGCCGGGAACACCAAAAAGACATGAGCTCGCCCGCCGATGCGGAGTTGCGTCTGTGCGAGGAGCGCCTGCACAGCATTCTTGAACTATCGACCGAGTGGTACTGGGAGCAGGACGAGCAGTACCGCTTCACGTTGTTCCTCGGCTCAAAGCCGGACGCACCGAGCGGTGACCCGCAGACCTACGTGGGCGCGACGCGCTGGGATCACGGCGCCGTCCCGGTCGGCGACAGCGGCAGTTGGGACCGGCATAAAGCAGCCCTCGACGCGCGCGAGCCGTTCCACAATTTCGTTTTCCAGCGGGCCAATCCGCGCGGCGGGGTGTGCTACATCTGTACCAGCGGGCAGCCGGCTTTCGAGGGTACGCGTTTCATCGGTTACCGCGGTATTGCACGGGACGTCACGACTGCCATGCACGCGGAGCACCTGCAGCGTCTTGAGCACATGGTGGCGCGTTGCGTTGCTGGTGCGGACGGCACGTCCGCGGCGCTGGAGGCGGTAATTCGCTCTGTTTGCGAAACCCAGGACTGGGAATGTGGCCGGTATTTCAGTTGGAACGGCGCCACCGGCGTGCTGGAATTCAACCAGTTCTGGCATGTGCCCAGCCCTGATCTGGATCAGTTCATCGAAAGATCGCGCGAAGTCACCTATGCTCCGGGCGACGGACTGATCGGCGAAGTGTTTCGCTCCGGACAACCGATATGGGTAACCGACATTGCCTATGACAAGCGCCTGCAGAGGGCTATTGCCCGCGCTGCCGGCATGCGCGGCACCTGCCTGTTTCCCGTGATATCCGAGGGGCGGCCGATCGGTGTGCTGTCGTTCCACAGCCGTGTTGTGCGCGAGCCCGATGAGCGGTTGTTGCAGGCGATGGGCTTGATCGGCAGCCAGATCGGCCAGTTCCTGCAACGCAAGCAGGCCGAGGCGCGCATCGAATATCTCGCCACCCACGACGGCCTGACGGCGCTGCCGAACCGCACGCTGTTCAGCCAGTTGCTGAACGGCGCCGTCCGCAGCGCGCAACGTTATGCCAGCAGTTTTGCCGTGCTGTTCATTGATCTGGACGGCTTCAAGAGCGTCAATGACACGCTGGGCCACGAAGTGGGTGACCGGTTGTTGCAGGAAATGGCCAGGCGTTTTGCCGATTGCATGCGGTCCAGCGATATCGTGGCGCGTCTTGGTGGTGATGAATTTGTCGTGCTGGTGCAGGAGGCGAGTGAAGAGGCGCAGGTGGCTGCCGTCGCGCACAAGATACTCGCCGCTGCCAGTGAACCTGTCGCCCTGGCGGGGCAGCAATGCCAGGTGACGGCCAGCATCGGTATCTGCATGTTCCCCGCGGATGCGCAAGACGAGCAATCGCTGATGAAGAATGCCGACACCGCGATGTACCTGGCCAAGGGACGCGGCAAGAACAACATCCAGTTCTACAACAAGGGTCCGCAGAAAAAATCAGACCAATAATCCCGGAGCCTCTGCGGAACGGCGGCCATTGCTGCTGCGCCGCGAGTCGTCCTGGATGCGCCTGCGCAACTATGCGCCGAGCGCAGTAGCCAGTTCACCAAAATCGTTGGCAATAACGTCCCAGGTTTCAGTAGCCTGCAGATTGGTTTTTTGCGAGGGGCCGTATTCCGCGGGCCGCAACACGAATCCGGTGCGCATGCCGTGGCTGCGGGCATGTTTGAGGTCGTCGTTATGCGCTGCAACCATCATCACTTCATGCGGCTGGCAGCCGAGCAGTTCGATGGCGCCGCGATAGATTTCGGGATCCGGCTTGAAGTGGTGGAATATCTCGCCGCAGAGGATCACGTCCCACGGCAGTCCGCCGTGTTTTGCCATATTGGCGAGCATCGCGACGTCGCCGTTGGACAGGGTTGAGATCAGGAATTTTTTCTTCAGGCGCGCGAGGCCCGGTACGACATCGGACCACGGCAGCAGCCGGTACCAGACGCGGTTGATGTGGTGCAGCGCTGCCGCATCGAGTTTGTCGAGCCCGTAGCGCGGCGCCATCGCATCGAGCGCTTTGCGGTAAATGCCGTCGATGGTGGTCCACGGCCATGCGCCCTTGCGCACCGCGTCCATGCCCGGCTTGTACGCGCCTTTCCATTCATCGACGAAGGCTGTCCAGTCCACATTGAGCCCGCGTGTGCGGCCGTACGCCGAGAGGTCGTTGATGATGCTGGTGCGCCAATCGACGACAGTGCCGAAAGTATCGAAGGTCAGTGCCTTGACGCCGGCGATCATTATGTAACTTATTGTTTTTTAAACAGTTTTTCTTGAAACCCGCGGCGCGGCGTGCTGGTGCAGACTGCGGCGCATGCGGATCGCCGCTTCGATGGTCTGGTAATAACCGGCGATGTAATGAGTTTGCGTGAAGCCGAGTGTTTCGTAAAAGCTGCGCGCCGCAAAATTATTGGCGCGCATCTCGACGTCGATGTGTTCGATGCCGGCGGTCAGCGCCGATTCGAGGAGCCAGTCGATCATGGCGAGCCCGATGCCGCAGCGTTGATACGCGGGCTTGACCGCCAGCAGTGACAGATGCGCTTTGGTATCGCCGAACTCGGTGATGGCGAATCCGGACAGGCGATTATCGGTTTCGGCAACCAGCACGCAGGTTTCGCGGGCACGCAGCGCGCGCGCAACGCGGGTCGGATGCCAGGTCCAGCCGCGCAAGCCGACTTCGATCAGACAACGCGACATGACGGCGATTTCGTGGATATCGCCGCCGCGGGCAAGTCGCAATTGACAGGACGTTACTGACAAGGTTTGCAGGCTCCTGCGCCCAGTGTAGCGCAATTGCCGGGGCGGGTCGCCGGCGTGCCGGAGACTAAACTTTCTGCGGGACGAATTTCAGCGCCACACCGTTGTTGCACCAGCGCTGGCGGGTCGGCAGCGGGCCGTCGTCAAAGACGTGGCCGTGATGTCCGCCGCAGCGCACGCAGTGGTATTCGATGCGCGGCAAGTGCAGGCCGTAATCTTTTTTGGTGGCGAAGGCGCCGGGGATGGTCGTGAAGAAACTCGGCCAGCCGGTGCCGGATTCGTATTTCATATCCGAAGTGAACACCGGCAGGTCGCAGCCGGCGCAGACGAAGACTCCGGCGCGCTTCTCGGCATTCAGCGGGCTGGTGCCGGCGCGCTCGGTGCCTTCCTCGCGCAGCACGTTGAATTGCGCCTTGTCGAGCCGCTTGCGCCATTCGTCATTGGACAGTTTCAGCGGTTCGGTCGGCGCCGGCGCCTTGAAATTCGCCGCCAGCAGCGCACGCCAGCTCTTTTGCATGGCTTCGATCTCCTTCATGGTGCCGGCCTGCGCGGCAATGGCCGTCTTGATCAGTGATTGCCCCAGTGCGACGAGTGTCAGTCCTTGTAAAAATCCGCGACGCTTCATGATGGTTCCTCTTGGTTGTTTCCTGTGCGATGAGTCGCAAGATAGCAGCGATCCTTACCGGTATCAGCGTTGTTTGGCGATGCGTTGCATGGCGCAGGGTTCATCCGGGAGCATAGTATATAACTAATTGTTTTTATTGATTTATTTAATGCCGATGCGATGATCAATCGACCATGATCCGGCGCCGCGACCGATCAGATACAGCATCAGTGCCGCCCAGGCGAGATGCGTGGGCCACGCATCGGGATAGACAAAAATCTGGATCACCGCTGTCATGCCGAACAGCGCCAGCGCCGACAGCCGCGTGCACAGGCCGAGCACCAGCAGGATCGGGAACAGGTGCTCGGCATAGGTCGCCAGATGCGCGGCGAATTCCGGCGGCAGCAACGGCACTTTGTATTCTTCGGCGAACAGCATGTATGTGCTGTCCTTGATGGTCAGCAGGCCATCGACCTTGGTGCGCGCCGAGAAAAAGAATATCGCTGCGACGGCGATGCGCGCGGCCAGCGCCAGCAGGGTATGGCTGATCAGCTTTTCCGCATAACCGGCGCTGCGGTTCCAGGCGCCGCGCAGGCCGTCAGGTGCATGGGTCATGGCGCCGGTCATCATGTTCATTCCTCTTTCAGGGGTGCATGGTCCGTGTGCAGCCGGGTGAATGCGCCGGCTTCAAGCAATGTCGTCATCAGTCGTGCGAGGTCGGCGTTTACTTGCGCAGCGAGTGCCGCCTGCACGGCATCGGTGATGGTGCCGCCGGTGGCGCAGGCATCGAGAAACGCGCAGCCGGCGCGGTCGAGCGCGACCCATTGCACGGCATCGCGCGGTCGTGTCAGCAGCACGCCTTCCGGCTGCCAGTCGAATTCGGCGTCAGCAGGATGGTCGCTGCGATTGCGCGACCAGATCGTATAAATCGGCGCATCGTCAAACCAGATCCAGCGTGCTGCTGCGTGTGGCTGCAGGCTTACGTGGAAATAATTGCCCGAAGCGAGCATCGCGATGGCAGTGTTGTTCAGTACCGGTTCATCGCGTTCTACGTGGATTTCAGTCCAGCAACGATCCAGCCGTGCCACGCCGGGCAGATAGGGCAACCCGGCTGCCGGTTCGAATCGCGCCAGAAAATCGGCGAAGCCGGCGCCGTATTGCAGCAGCATCGGCTGTTGCGGCAGGATTTCGCGCACATACACTGCTGCCGCAGCGCGCATCCATTCTTCGCCGACCAGCCGCGTGACGGCGGGGTAATTGGCCTGCAGCGCGTCGATGCAGCCTTTCATTACGGTATTGCGGTAGACCGCGAATGCCGGTTGCGCGGTCAGCGTCGCCAGCGCGGGCGGTGCAGCAGCGTCCGTCGCCAGCAACGCGTGCGTGAAATCATCCTGAAAACGGGCGAGGGCGCCGGGGGCAATCATCACGCGGCCTCCGCCAGCGGGCCGCGCAGCACGGCCGTGGCGCGTTCACGCTCGGCGAGCAGTACATTGAATTCGGGCAGGTTGTCGTCGCGCTCGATCAGTGTCGGCCGCGCGCCGATGCGGCGGATCAGGCGTTCATACAGCGCCCAGACTTCTGCGGCGACCGGCGCATCGTGCGAGTCGATCAGCAGCGCGTTGCCGAGTTTGGGATCCGGCGCATGGCCGGCGAGATGGATTTCCATCACCGATTCGCCGGGAAAGGCATCAATATAATCTTCAGCCGCGTAACCCATGTTGCACGCGCTGACGTACACATTATTGACGTCGAGCAGCAGGCCGCAGCCGGTGCGGTGCGCGAGTTCGCGCAGGAAATCGATTTCGTCCCAGGCGTGGCCGTCGAGCTTCAGGTAATGCGACGGGTTTTCGATGGCGATGCGCCGTTGCAGTGCGTCCTGCGTACGCGAGATGTTGGTGGCAATGCGCGCCAGCGCTTCGCCGGTGCGCGGGAACGGCAGTAGATCCGGGTGGTAAGCGCCGCGCCAGGTGGACCAGGCGAGGTGTTCGGATACCAGCGCGGGCTCGATGCGGCGCGCGAGTTCCGCCAGCCGCTTGAGGTGTGCGGCGTCGGGTTCGGCGTCGGCTGCCAGCGACAGGGCCACGCCGTGCAATGACACCGAATGTTTGCTGCGTATGGCCTCCAGCCACGCCAGGCGCGGGCCGCCGGCGACCATGTAATTTTCGGGGTGCACCTCGAACCACAACCCCGCCGCAGCGCAGCTGAGCGCAGCATCGTAATGCTGCGGTTTCAGCCCCAGTCCGGCGGTGAGGAGAGTGGTCATGATTGCGAGGTGCGTCTGTGGCTTGCGGCTTAACTCTTCATCTTCATTTCGGTCAGCGAGCCGTTGCCTTTCGGGGTCTTGATGCTGGCGCAGGTGCCTTTGGCGACATATTTCCAGGCATTGGCCTGATAGTCGGTTTTCGAGGTACCGGCGCAGCTGGTGCCGGGGCCGGCGGCGCAGTCGTTCTTGCCGGCCATCGATACGCCGTAGCATTTTTCCTGAGCGGGTTTGTCGGCAGCGACGGCGGCGCCGGAGGCCAGCGCGACGAGGGTCAATGCGGTAACAGCCAGTGTTTGCGATTTCATGTACAGACTCCTGATATAGATAAGTGATTGGGTTGGGATATCAACCGCCCATCGCGGCCGGTTGTGGCCTTTGATACGCGATCTGCAGGTTAGTTCGTCGCCGATTGGCGATTGGTTACAGTGTGAGGCAAAATCCGCGCAATACATATTTTTTAACCCGCCTGTAACCAAATCCACCGATCCATCGAATAGAGAAACAAGGCCGCGTGAGCACGAACGAAACCCGATTGCGGGAACTGCTGGTCTGCGGGATGGGCGGCGATGCCGCCGCCTATCACGCGTTTCTGCAGGCGCTGAGTGCGCATCTTCGTGGTTTTCTGCGCGGACGTCTGACGCGTTTGCCCGACGAAGTGGAAGATTTGGTACAGGAGACCCTGTTGGCCGTGCATAACCAGCGACACACGTACGACCCGGATCAGCCGCTGACGGCCTGGGTGCATGCGATCGCGCGCTACAAAATGATCGACCTGCTGCGCCGGCGAGAAGGACGCGATGCGCTGCACGAACCGCTGGACGAAGAAGCGGCCATATTTGCGAAATCCGACACTGAAGCTGCCGATGCGCAGCGCGATCTGGCGCGGCTGCTCGAGCAACTGCCTGATCGGCAACGGTTGCCGATTGTCCACATGAAGCTCGAAGGGTTGTCCGTAGCCGAAGCGGCGCGCGTCACCGGCATGACGGAAGCGGCGGTCAAGGTGGGCGTGCATCGCGGACTGAAGGCGCTGGCCGCGTTGATCCGGGGTGCGGCATGAAAACAGACCAGCTCATCGACTGGCTGACTGCGGATACCGCAGTTGTGGCGCCGTGGGTGTGGCGCATGCGTTACGCGCTGGCGCTGGGGGCGGGTGTCATCGGCGCCGTTGCGCTGATGCTGGCGCTGCTCGGCGTGCGGCCGGATATCGCCGATGCTGCGCAATTGCCGATGTTCTGGGTGAAGCTCGCATTTCCACTGACGCTTGCCGGAGCTGCAGTTTTGGCTGTGGTGCGGCTGTCGCTCCCCGGTGTGCCGCTGGGGCGCGTGCCGTCGGCACTGGCGGCGCCGGTGCTGGTGATGTGGCTGCTCTCCGCGGTGGTGCTGAGCGGCGCAGCGCCGGACGAACGCAGTGCGCTGCTGTTCGGCGAAACCTGGGCTGAATGCCCGGTATATGTGACGATCCTGTCGCTGCCGGCTTTGGTCGCGCTGCTGTGGGTCATGAAAACGCTGGCGCCGACGCAGCCTGTACTGGCCGGCGCCGCAGCGGGTTTGCTGGCCGGCGCGCTGGGTGCGACTGTTTATGCGCTGCATTGCCCGGAAATGGACGCGCCGTTTCTGGGCGCGTGGTATCTGCTCGGCATGCTGATCCCGGCAACGCTGGGGGCGGTGGCGGGTCCTCGATTGCTGCGCTGGTAGCAGCGTCGTTTTTACAGATCAGCCCAGTAAATCCGCGTCGGGTTATCGACAAGTATCCTGCGGCGCAGGCTGTCGTCGTCGCAATACAGCGCAAACATGTCCACTAATTCACCTTCGTCCGGCATGTCGTCGGGCACGTTCGGGTGCGGCCAGTCGGTGCCCCAGATCACCTGATCGGGCGCAGCTTCGATGATGGCGCGTGCAATCGGCACAGCGTCGTGAAACGGCCGCCTGCCGCTCGCCGAGACGCGTTCGCCGCCGGAAATCTTCACGCAGGCGCGTTCGTTCTTCAGCAGTTCCAGCAGATTGCGCAGCGGCGCCTGAGTCAGGCCACCGTCGGACTTGACGCGGCCCATGTGATCGATAATGAAGCGCACCGGCAGGCGATTGAGCATGTCCCGGTATTCGGCGAGATCCTGCGCGTCAAAATGCAGCTCTATA
Source organism: Betaproteobacteria bacterium (assembly GCA_031404395.1). Classification (GTDB taxonomy): domain Bacteria; phylum Pseudomonadota; class Gammaproteobacteria; order Burkholderiales; family SG8-41. Next base: position 925 of record JANNHN010000155.1, on the reverse strand, counting down.
TGCCAACCGATTTCCCTGGTGCGCGCCACCATGCGCTGGAAACAAGCCGGATCGGGCGCGCCGCCGAGGTGCCGCACAAAATTGAAGCGTGCCGCGCGTACGCCATTGGCGTGTAATTGTTCGAGTTCGGCATCCGTGATGTCTTCAGCGAGCAGCGCAACACCGCGATACGCGCCGTTGCTGCGGGCGATGGCATCGAGCATCGCGCGATTGTCGGTACCGTGGGGCGTGGCCTGCACGATGATCGCGCGCGACAGCCCCAGGTGTGTGTGCAGTTGCGCAAGACGTTCGCGCGGTGCGGGCTCGCCGGGGGTGTACGGGCGCACATCAGCATAAGGAAATTTTTCGGGCGGGCCGAATACATGGCAGTGCGCGTCGCAGGCGCCGGGCGGCGGGACATAGGCCGGCTTGGTCGGACTTGCAACAGGCGGTCTGGCGATTTTCATGGCGCGGTGCGTCGGTGCGGATGCCGGTAACACATGGCCGGGTCCGCAGTTTATTGTATCGGCGCACGGGCCGATCTGCCGCAGCGCGGCCGTAGCGGGGCGTTTATTGCTACGGGATCGCCGGCAGAGTCGTTTCGGTCCTGCCCTTCAGATAATTCTCTTTGAGCTTCTTCATCGCTTCGAGATGCTCACCCATGCTGCTCTGGTTGTTATCGTATTTATCAGCGAGTTTGCGGTAGGTCTCGAGATAAGCCTGGTCGGTCATGCTCATGATTCCGGTTCCTTTGCGTGTGGATTCACTATACGCGCTTCGCCCGGTTTTCGCTGGTAAATTGACGGTTTTCGGCGCGTAATTTCATCGCCGTGGTTATACTGATTCGCATTACCCCAGACGAGAAATCATCATGTCCCTGACAGTCACCCGCGGGCTGCAGACCGTTGATTCGATCACCGTGCAGGTGCTGGTCGATAACGTGACC
>JANNHN010000154.1:0-5223 GCA_031404395.1 Betaproteobacteria bacterium | reverse complement strand
GACGACGCACCGCGTGGAGCTCGCCGTCTACGAGGGCCTGCTCGCACGGCGAGACGGCGGCGTCGTGCTGGCGCTGGAGATGTTCGAGCGCGACGTGCAACAGGCACTCGATGCATCCCCATCGGCTGGGGCGAGCGCCAGCCCTACAATCCGTGGCGCTCGGTGAATTTTCTGACTGACGCAACGCAGCGCGATCCGGTGTCGGACCAGACCAACCTCAAGGTGCTGCTGTGCAAGGTGTCCCGGGCGGCGGCCTGAGTGGCGTAAAATCCGGGCTCCGCGGGTGTAGTTCAATGGCAGAACGGCAGCTTCCCAAGCTGCATACGAGGGTTCGATTCCCTTCACCCGCTCCATGCTTTGCAAGAACAGGGTAGCTTGCTAGACTGTATCCATAATAAAAACCGGCGTACGCAATGATGCCGGAACGAGGAGAACGGCCCGCTTCAAACATCTATCACTGGAGGAAGTCGCCATGTCTAATCCCATGAATACCGTTGCTCGACTGCTGGTGGCGCTGATCACGCTGTCGGCAGCGGCTTTGTATGCACAACAACCCGCGCCTGCAGAGAAAGCTGCGGCGACACCGGCAGCAGCGCCGGCGCCCAAAGAGCAGCCGCGCTGGATGCAGGGGCGTCCTGCCGAAATGTCCAACTCCACGCTGGCGCCGATTGCGCCGCATTTGACCGGCCGGCCGGCAAGTGAGCTGCCGATCAGCAAACTCAAGGTGCCGCCGGGATTCAAGGTTGAAGTCTGGGTAGATGGACTGCCGGAGGCGCGGTCGATGGCGCTAGGTGACAAAGGCACAGTCTTTGTCAGCAATCGCAACCTCAAGGATATTTACGCGGTCGTCGATCGCGGCGGCAAGCGCGAGGTTAAAAAGGTGCTGAAGGGGCTCGATACGCCGAACGGCATTGCCTTCCACAAGGGCACTCTCTACGTCGCCGAGCATACCCGCATTACCCGCTACGACGGCATCGAGGACAAGCTGGACAGCCCGCCGGCGCCGACGGTGGTGATTGAGGGGCTGCCCAAGCAGGTCGGGCATTTCTGGAAATTCCTGGCAATGGGTCCTGACGGCAAGCTGTATTTCAACATCGGCGCGCCGGGCAACATCGTGATGCCGGGGTACATCCAGGGCACGATCTCCCGCGTGGATCCCAAGACCAGGCTGATGGACAACTATGCCTACGGCGTACGTAATTCTGTCGGCTTCGACTGGCATCCGAAAACCAAACAGTTGTGGTTCACCGAACACGGCCGCGACTGGATGGGCGACGACATGCCCTCCGACGAGCTGAATGTCGCCAAGAGCAAGGGCCAGCATTTCGGCTACCCGTACTGCCATCAGGGCGACACGCTGGATCCGGAGTTTGGCAAGAACCGGTCGTGCAAGGAGTTCACGCCGCCGGCGCTGAATCTTGGTGCGCACATTGCACCGCTGGGCATGCGTTTCTACACCGGAAAAATGTTCCCGGCCGAGTACCAGAACAGCATGCTCATTGCCCAGCACGGTTCGTGGAACCGGACGGTCAAACACGGCTATAACGTGATCCGTGTTACGGTGGACGACAAAGGCAAGGTTCTCAAATCGACCCCGTTCCTCGAGGGTTTCCTCGAAGATCCGAAAGCGACGCCGCCGACCTGGGGCCGCCCGGTCGACGTGCTGCAGCTGAAGGATGGTTCGATTCTGGTGTCCGACGATTTCAACGGGATCATCTACCGCGTCAGCTACAAGAAGTGACCTGCTGGCAATCTGTTGCTGTGCGCACGGTGGCGATGCAAATCGCCGCCGTGTTGTTTTTTGTGCCGGCGGCGGGGTATGCGGCTGCTGCTGCAGCGGTGCCGCCGCAGGCGGCAACGTGCGTGGCCTGTCACGGTGCCGGCGGCAATTCCGTCAATCCTGTGGTGCCGTCGCTGGCCGGACAGCCGAAACAGTTCATTACGACGCAGCTGGTCATGTTTCGCGAAGGCAATCGCAAGAATGCAGAAATGGCGCCATTCGCTGCGAATCTGAGCAATACGGATCTGAATGAGCTCGCCGCGTACTTCTCCGCTCAGCCGCTGGTGCCGCCGGTCCGGACGTTGCATGCGGAAAAAACTGACGCCGGGCGGTTGCTGACGCAGCAGTACTTTTGCGTGAATTGTCACGGGCAGACGCTGCGCGGCCAGATGCACATTCCCCGTCTGGCGGGGCAGCAGGCTGAGTATCTGCGTGTGCAGTTGCTTGGCTTCAAGGCGGCCACGCGCTTCGACATGGACGGCCAGATGTCTTCGGCGGTGCAGGCGCTGACCCCGGCGGATATTGATCTGCTGGCGGACTATATTTCGGCGCTGCGTTGAGGGATGCATTCATGAATCGAATAACCCTGCTGATGCTGGTCTGTGCGTTGCCGGTGTTCTTTCCGGCGCGTGCTCAAGACGCTGCACCGCTGCTGCCGGAGGTCACGGTCAGCGCTACCCGGGTGGAGCACGACAGTTTCGATCTGCCGTCAGCAATAGACAGCATCGGACAGCGCACAATTCGCGAGGGTAATCCGCAGGTCAATCTGTCCGAACAACTGGGGCGCGTGCCGGGCGTGGTGGTGCAGAACCGGCAGAATTACGCGCAGGATTTGCAGATTTCGTCCCGCGGTTTTGGTGCGCGTTCCGGTTTTGGCGTGCGCGGCCTGCGCCTGATCGCCGACGGTATCCCGGCAACCATGCCCGACGGCCAGGGCCAGGCCGCGTCATTCAGCCTGTCGTCGGCGCAGCGCATCGAGGTGTTGCGCGGGCCGTTCTCCAGCCTCTACGGCAATGCTGCGGGCGGAGTGATCCAGATCTTCACTGCAGACGGTCCGCGTATTCCGGAACTGTCGGCCAGTGCCTATGCCGGCAGTTTTGATACCACGAAGTTTGGTGTGCAGGCCGGCGGCACGGCCGGCCCCGTCAACTACCTTGTGGATACCTCGCGCTTCTCGACCGGCGGCTATCGCGACCACAGCGCGGCGCGGCGGACCCATACCAATGCCAAATTCAAAATTGATGCCGGCAGCCGCGGCACGGTTACTGTAGTGGTGAATGTGCTCGACCAGCCGGAGACGCAGGATCCTCTGGGATTGACCGCAGCGCAGGTGGCGCAGAATCGGCGACAAGCCGTCGTCGGTGCGTATACCTTCAACACGCGCAAGAGCGTGGCTCAGGATCAGGTGGGCGCGGTCTATGATCTTCCGCTATCGGGGCGGGACAGCTTGCAGGCGCGCATCTACCTGGGCAACCGCCAGGTTACGCAGCACCTTGGGTTTAACGGCGGCGGGGCTCTGGCTTCCGGTGGCGTGGTTGATCTCGACCGGGGTTATGGCGGGGTCGGGCTGCGCTGGACGCGCGAATCCACGCTGGCTGCGACACCGTTGGTATTCAGCGCCGGCGCTGATGTTGACCGCATGGCGGAGCGCCGCAGAGGATTTCTTAACAACAACGGCGTCACCGGCAACCTGCAACGCAACGAGGATGATACGGTAGCAAACACTGATTTTTATGCACAGGCCGAATGGCGCATTGCGCCGCGCTGGAGTCTGCTCGCCGGGCTGCGCCACAGCCGCGTGGATTTCGAGTCGCGCGATTATTTCATCAACGGCCTGAATCCCGATGACAGCGGCAGCATACGCTACTCAAGAACGACCCCGGTTGCCGGCGTGACCTGGCGCATGACGCCGGCAGTCAATGGGTATGCCAATTGGGGCAAGGGTTTCGAGACACCGACTTTCGCCGAGCTGGCGTACCGTCCGGGCGGCGCCACCGGGCTCAATTTTGCACTGCAGCCTTCTGACAGCACACACCGCGAGCTTGGCCTGAAAATGCTGGTCGGTGAGACCAGTCGCATCAATGCGTCAGTATTCCGCGTTGGTGTCAGCAATGAAATCGTGGTCAACAGTTCCAGCGGCGGTCGCACCGACTTCAGAAATGCAGCACGCACCGAGCGCGAGGGCATGGAGCTGTTGTGGGAGGGCCGGATCGCGCAGGGATTCACCATGCTGTTGGCCTATACCCGACTCAATGCCCGCTTCGCCCAGTCATTTGTCAGCGGCGTGGGCGCTGTCAGTGCCGGCAACCGGCTGCCCGGAGTGCCCGCATCCACGCTCTACGGCGAACTGGTGTGGCGTCATGCCGCCAGCGGATTTCATGCCGCACTCGAAGGGCGGCACAACGCCAAAGTCTATACGGATGACCAGAACAGCGAAGCTGCATCCGGATACACGGTGTGGAATGTGCGTGCCGGATTCGAGCAGCGCAGCGGATCGTGGCGGTTCAGCGAGTTCCTGCGCGTGGATAACGCGGACAACCGCGCCTACATTGGTTCGGTGATTGTGGCCGAGGCGAATCGGCGGTTTCACGAACCGGCGCCGGGGCGCAGCGTGATGATCGGCGCGCAGGCTACCTTGCAGTTCCGGTGACCCGGCCAGTGCTACGGACTCGCGCCGTGCGCAGCGGCACAGCCGGTGCGCCGCCGGGTTTTGCCGCGGCTCTGATTGCCTGGCAGAAACGCCATGGCCGGCACGATCTGCCATGGCAGCAATCGCGTGATCCCTATGCCGTGTGGTTGTCGGAGATCATGCTGCAGCAGACGCAGGTCACCGCGGTCATTCCCTACTACCGGCGTTTTCTCGAACGATTCCCGTCGTTGCCGGCGCTGGCGGCGGCACCACTCGACGATGTGCTCGCGCTGTGGAGCGGTCTCGGTTATTACTCACGCGCGCGCAACCTGCACCGTGCGGCGCAGCAGGTCATGCAGCAGCACGCCGGAAAATTTCCGGCGACGCTGGAAGCGATCATGGCGCTGCCGGGCATCGGCCGCTCGACGGCAGCGGCCATCCTGGTGTTCGCTTTCGGCAAACGCAGCGCCATCCTCGATGGCAACGTCAAGCGCGTGCTGGCACGCGTGCGCGGCGTTACCGGTTATCCGGGTGAAATTGCAGTGGCTGCGCGGCTGTGGCAGCAGGCCGAGGCCTTGCTGCCCAAAACCGGTTTGCGGCCGTACACCCAAGGGTTGATGGATTTGGGCGCGACGCTGTGCGTGCGGCGCAATCCGCGTTGCGCAGAATGTCCGGTGCAGAAACTGTGCGTTGCCTTTAAAACTGATCGTGTAACTGAACTGCCGACACCCAGGCCGCGCAAGGCCCTGCCGCAACGGCGCACCATGATGCTGGTGCTGCAGCGTGCGGGAGAAATATTGCTGGAGAAGCGGCC
>JANNHN010000153.1:0-2113 GCA_031404395.1 Betaproteobacteria bacterium | reverse complement strand
GCCAGGGACGGCAACTCTTCGGCCGAGAGCGCAAATTCGCCCGCAGCGAGTCCGTTCATGACCGATTCGGACAACACGAACTCACCGGCGCGCGCACGGTGCAGCAGACGTTCGGCGATGCTGACGCTGTCGCCGATAATGAGTTGTTGACCTGGTGCCGGTTTGCCGATTGTGCCGATGACCGCATCACCGGCGTGCAGCCCGATCGCCACGGCGGCGCGGATGCCGTGGTCGCGCTCCCACGATTCTTCAAAGGCGGCAAATTCGCGCTGGACATCCTGCGCCGCTTCCACGGCTCGTTGCGCGCCGGCATCGCCGCCGAAGGACGCTGCCAGGGTGTCGTTCAACACATCGCGCACGATGCCACCGTGCCTTTCGACTGCGGTCTGGATCAGCGCGAAGAATTCGGAAATACGCGCCAGCACCACTGCCGGCTCGAGCATGTCCGAGGTGCGCGTGAAGCCGCGCGTCTCGGCAAACAGCATCACTACCGGAATGCGTTCCGGCCCGGCGACTGCGGATTTCTTTGCTGCCATTCCAGGTTCTCCATGGTTCCGCCGTGGAGCAGTCCAGGGCGTTTCTGGCGAATATAATTGCGGCTGGCGCGCGCCGAGTCCAGTTACTATGACACGATTGTACTCATATACACGGAAAGGGCCGTCGTGCCCGGAGTCGCTTTATCCTGAGAATTCGCACATGATCCTCAATCACGCCACCAGTCGCCAAAGGCCCGCATGATGCGCCTGCCTGTCGTATTGCTGGCATTGCTGTTTGCCGTGGCTGCGCCCGGTTGCGGACGCAACCCGGAGCCTCAGCCGCAACCCAAATCCGCAACCGCTGCGCCCCAATCCGCGCTGATCGACATCAACCGCGCCAGTAAAAGTGAATTGATGTCCCTGCACGGCATCGGTGAAGTCCGCGCCCAGGCCATCATCCGCGGGCGGCCCTACGCCCGCAAGGACGAGGTCGTGCAAAAGGGCATCGTGCCGCTCTCGGTGTATGACGGTATCAAGGATCGGATCATCGCCCGGCAGAAGTAGCCAGCGCCGTCATTTGTCCGGCGGCGGCAGCGGCAACGGTGTGTCCTCGGGCAGCGGCGTCTGGTCCACGTTCAGGCACATCGACACCAGTCCGTAAAAGCCGTTGACTGTAATCAAATCCACCACGCCGCGCTCGCTGAAACGTTCCAGCGCGGATTTGTAGGTCGCATCGCTGACGCCCTGCGTTTCGTGCAGCTCGCGCGAGAATTCATAAACAATGGTTTCGTCCGCATCCATCTGCGCCGGTCGCCGCCCCTGCGCGATGGCCTGTGCAGTGGCCGGATTCAGCCCGCCTTCCAGCGCGAGCTTGTGGTGGGCAAACCATTCGTACTGCGAAGTCCAGTGACGCGCCGTGATCAATATCGCCAGCTCATTGAGCTTGCCGGCCAGCGAACTGCGGAAACGGATTTCCTCGCCGAGCTTTTGCACCAGATCGCCGATGCCCGGGCTGCGCAGCCAGACATTGAACGGCCCGCCCAACGGCCCCGGTTTGGAGGCGCCCGAACTCGCGAGCTTGGCGCGTGGCCCGGATTTGATCGCGTCAGTGAGCGCGCGTTGCTCGGGGGTCAGGTTCTCTACCGGAATCAGCTTGAAGCGGCGTGGATCGGCGGGTTTGTTTTCAGGAGCGGTCATGGGCATGCCTGTGGTGGGGAAAGCCGGAACTTAACACGGCACGATTTGCTGCTGCGCACTGGCGTCTGACTTCGGCAGATGCGCCATCGCCCATCATTGCTTCGCCACCATGAATCTCCGGGTCAAAGGCCTTCAGCTTTTGCGCCAGCGTCAGGCGCGGCTTGCTTGCCGGGCTAATCAAGATGCCTTGCCCGACCACTTCAACGGTGACCGGTTGACCGCGCGCAAATCTTGCGGCCTTGGCCACGGGCGCGGTAATTCGCACAGCAAGGCCGTTACCCCATTCCTGAATGATTTGGTCTGCTTTTATGGTTCTGCCCATAAATTTTCCTCAAGATGGAGTTGGGGTTATAGGAGGAGATGTGAAGAAAAGAAATCCGGTAACTTTGATTACAAATTGAGCTTCAGTTCAGTCTGGTATCCGCAGTCGAAAGCCGACC
>JANNHN010000152.1:0-5030 GCA_031404395.1 Betaproteobacteria bacterium | reverse complement strand
TTCGGGATCCGCGACGAAAAAAGCGTCACGCGCATCGCTGAAGCGCACCGCCACGAGTACTTCCAGTTGCAGCTCAACCTCGCCGGCGAGACCGAGCATCACATTGCCGCGACCACACGCCCGCTGGGCCCCGGATACCTGAGTTTCGTGCTGCCGTACCGGGTGCATCGCGTGCCGCACCCGCCGGGATCGAAATTCTTCGTAGTCAGCTTCAACCTGCGGTTCCTGCGCCCGGAACTCGACGTCGATCCCCTCGACCTTGAGGATGTTCCGCTGCAACGCGCGCCCGAGCTGGCGCCTTTCCTGTTCCAGGAATACATGGATTTCCGGCTCGGTGGCGCGAACCTGGCGCTGGCGCGCGACGCCTGCCGGCACATGCAGGCGGAAAGCGCCCGCCGCCGCTACTGTTCGCTCGAACTGATCCGCGGCTATTTGCTGCTGCTGATCGGCACCGTGTGCCGGCATCACGAGCGCGGCCTGCTCCGGCTTGCCGACCAGCAGGCCCAGCGCACCAGCAGGCGCGACGCGCTGGCGCGGGTCATGCGGCATGTGCGCGAAAATCTTGGCCAGCGCCTCCAGTTGGCGGATGCCGCCGCCGCAGCCGACCTGTCGCCGAACTACCTGGCGCACCTGATCAAGAAGGAAACCGGCAAGACTTTTGTCGATCTGGTTACTGAGCGGCGCATGGAAAAGGCGCGCGAGCTGCTGGTGCATACCACGCTGCGCATCGGCGAAATCGCCGCCACTGTGGGTTTTGCCGACGAAGCTTATTTCGCGCGGCGGTTCCGCCAGAGCTATTGCCAGTCCCCGCGGCAGTTTCGCGCCCGCAGTGCGTCGCGATAGCAGGAAAATCCTCAAAAAACACCATCGCGTCACTGGTTTTGCGCGGATTGCGCCCGTACTATCCGGGAACGATTTGCGGTGTGCCGACGACAGGACTGACATGAACAACGATTTTGTGCAGCTGGATACCGATGTGCTGGTCATCGGCGGGGGCGTTGCCGGCACCATGGCCGCGATCCCGGCGCTGGAAGCCGGGCTGAAGGTGGTGATCTGCGAAAAAGGCAAGATACTCGACCACTGCGGCAGCATCGGCTGCGGTGTCGACCATTACCTGACGATCATGGAGTCCGGCCCGGAATGGGATACGCCGGAATTCCTGTTGAAACACGTGCCTGAACTGACCGACGGCATCGTCGATATGGCGGTGGCGGGGCGGGTGATCCATGAAATGCCGCGCATTTTCCGCAAAATCGAAGCCATGGGCGTCGACTTCAAGGACCGCAAAACGGGCGACTATTACCGGCTGCGTTCTTTCGGCCTGCCCGGCACGTATCACATCAACTTCGACGGCACGGACTTCAAGAAACATCTGGGCGAACGGGTGCGCAAGGGCAAGGCCACGGTGCTGATGCGTACCATGGTCGTGCAGTTACTGGTCAAAGACAACCGCGCCTACGGTGCCATCGCTTTCAATTTCCGCAGCGGCGAGTGGACGGTGATCCGCGCCAAAGCGGTGGTACTTGCTGCGGGCGACGTCAACCGCATTTCACAGAATGCGTCGGGTCTGGCCTTTGATTCCTGGCACATTCCGTACAACACCGGCGATGCGCAGGCGATGGGTTATCACGCCGGTGCGGCACTCGCCAACATGGAATCGGTCGAGACCACGCTGACGCCCAAAGGATTTTCCTGCCAGGGCCTGAACGCGCTGGTCAGCCTCGGCGCCTATTTTGTCAACAAGGCCGGCGACCGTTTCATGTTCAAGTACGACAAGAATGGGGAGAACGCCCGCCGCGCGGTGATCGCTGATGGCGTCATCAACGAATACCTGCTCGGCAACGGTCCGATCTATCTCGATTGCCGTCATCTGTCACAGGACATGCTGGACCGCATGGAGCACACGCTGCAGGTCGATCGCTACACGCTGCCGGCGTATTACCAGCAGAAGGACGTCAATTTCCGCGAAGAACTGGTCGAGGTGTCGGTGTCCGAACTGAGCATACGGCGCAGCGGTGTGTACTTCCGCGGCAGCGGTCTCGCGGTAGATACCAATGGTGAGACCGCGGTCGAGGCGTTGTTCGCTGCCGGCGACTGTGCGACGGTCAGCGGTGGCATCTCAGGCGCCGCGGTGCTTGGACATATTGCCGGGGAAGGCGTCGTGCAGCGCATCCGCACGACAACAGGTGCGTTGCCCGACGTGGATCGCCGGATGCTGGATGAGGTGCGGGCGCGATCCGTGGCGCATCTGCAGCAACAGGACGGCTTGCCGTGGAAGGAATTTGAAGACATCACCCGGCAGACGGTCAGTGATTATGTTGGCGTGCGCCGCAATGACCGGGGCCTGAAGCTGGCGCTGGATACGCTGCACGCACTGGCCAAACGCGAACCGACGCTGAAGGCCGACGATCTGCACGGACTGATGCGCGTGCATGAAGCCAAAAACATCCGCATGAATGCCGAAATGATGGCCACCGCGTCGCTGGCGCGCCAGGAAACCCGCACCGGTTCATCGCATTTCCGCATGGATTATCCGCAGACGGATGATGTGAACTGGCGCAAGTTTGTAATCGTCGAGCGCGGCAAAAACGGGCCGGTGACCCGCACGCTGTCCACGGACCAGCCGCTGTCCGCGGCATTCAGCCGCAGTAACGCCGCAGTGCCGGCATAGGAAAATGGCGATGACCATGGAAAATGAGCAGGAAAAAGGGATGGGGAAAGCGGTGTTCAACCCGATCCGCATCAATCCCGAGACCTGCATCAAGTGCAATCTCTGCGACTGGATCTGCCCCGGCGACCTGATCTACAAGGAAGAAGACAACCGCGAGACGCTGCCGGTGATCAGGTATCCGGACGAATGCTGGTACTGCGGGCTGTGCCAGACGATCTGTCCGACGCAGGCCATCACCGTGGTATTTCCGGAGCAGATGGTGCATAACAAGACCGACGTGGTGTCGCTGCTCGGCAAGGTGCTCGAGTAGCGCGATGGCGGAACCCGGCGGCGCATCCGGCGAGCGCACGCTGGAGCAGGTCAAGGCAGAAATCATCCGGCGTGCCGGACGCAGCAGTCCGCTGGAGCACATCAACCCGGAAGATGCGCAAGCCGCGGTCGCGGCGCTGACCAGTCTCGATCGCGATCACTGGGCAGAAGTGTGGTGTGCGATCGGTCTGCGCCACGAAGCGGAAGGCGATGCGTTGCTGCGCAAGGGCGCTGATCCAGTGGCCATACGCGAGGCCTTTTTCCTGGCCTACGCCAACTGCCGCACCGGGCGTTATCCGGTGGCCAGCACGCCAGGCAAAGTGGAGGCGTATCAGCATTCCCTGCGTTGTTTCCGCAAGGCGGCCCGTTATTTTGATCCGCCGCTGCAGGTCGTCGGGATTCCGTTTGAAGGAAAAATACTGACAGGTTATCTGCAGATTCCCACCGGCGTTGTGCGCCCGCCGATCGTGATTCACTGGGGCGGCGTTGACGGCTGGAAAGAAGACCGTCAGCGCAACAGCAGCATTCTCCATCGACAAGGGTTGGCGACGTTCACCATGGATATGCCCGGCGCAGGCGACAATCCGGCGGGCTATATGGAACCGGATGCAGAGCGCACATTTTCCGCGGCCATGGATCATCTGGCGCAGCGCGATGACATCGACGGCAAGCGGATCGGCGTCTGGGGCGGCAGTTTCGGCGGATACTGGGCAACGAAGCTGGCCCACGTCGAAGCAGCGCGGCTCCAAGCGGCGGTTACGCAGGGCGGCAATGTGCATCACGGCTTCCAGCGCGAGTGGCTGGAGCCGGCGCTGACGCGGACGGCAGCGACCTACCTGCTGGGACCCGCCAGCCTGCTTGATGCGCGCAGCTGGGTGCTGGGCGCGCGCACGCTCGAGGAAGTCCTCGACATGGCGCCGCGGCTGTCGCTCAAGGATCAGGGTTTGCTCGATGGCCCATGCGCGCCGCTGCTGGCGGTTAACGGCAAGCACGATGACCAGGCACCGATCGAGGATGTCCATATTCTGCTGGAGCATGGCGTTCCCAAAACGGCGCGCGTGTATCCGGACGGCGGGCACATGGGGCGCACGCCCGGCACGAAAGAATCTGCGATTGCCGGACTGATCGCGCAATGGCTGGCGGCACGGCTCGCCGTCACTGGCAAACTCCAGCCCTGATGACGTCATGCGATGCGCTATGCGCAGTATGTCAACCGGTTCTAAAAGATCAAAGGGATCAAAGGTGCCGGTACCTTTTACCGGGGCACGAGAGAGCGGTCGTGGATGGGCCGTTGCCTGGGCAGATGGGATTGGATTTATAGGGGGGTATGCAGATGCGGAAAAAGAAATCCACTCCGGTACTTTTGGTCTTAGGTATCGTCGAGGTTCATCGTTTCATCCATCGTGGCATAACTATAGGTGCAACGGCGCGCCGTTGACCAAAACGTCAGGGTTCATTTGGGTTGCTCTTTTCTCACTGACACTTTAGTATCACTTTATGCGCACTGAACTCGTTACGACCCTGAAGCGGCAGGCCACTGAGCTCATATCTGAGCTGGAGAGGGCCAGGGAGCCGATTCTTATCACTCAGCATGGCGTCCCGAGTGCCTATCTGGTCGACGTCAAAAGTTATGAGAAGCTAAAGCAGCGCGTAACCTTGCTTGAAGGCATTGCGCGTGGAGAGCGGGCAGTTGAGGAGGGCCGAGTCATTTCTCATTCCCGGGCCAAGTCGCACATGGCGCGATGGCTGAAGTAATTTGGGCCGAGCCGGCACTGAGCGACCTTGACACGATTGCGGACTATATCGCGCTAGACAATCCCGATGCTGCTCGCCGACTTGTGCGGCGCGTATTTGAGCATGTAGGGCAACTTCAATCGCATCCTGAGATTGGTTCGAAGCCACAGGAGTTGAAAGGTTGGCGTTATCGGCAGATTGTGGAGCCGCCCTGTCGGGTCTTCTATCGCTACGACGGACGCCGAGTCTATATTCTCTACGTGATGCGCTCAGAACGGCTCTTGCGACGGGAGCGATTGGCTGCACGAGAGAAGAG
>JANNHN010000151.1:0-3440 GCA_031404395.1 Betaproteobacteria bacterium | reverse complement strand
GCCGAAATTGCGGTAAATCTTGTCCTTGGTGTCGCGCCCCTTCTGGTGGCCGATGACCACGGCCGTCTGGCCGCCAAAACGCGCCAGCCCGCCGACGATTGCCGGATCATCGCCATACGTGCGATCACCATGCATTTCCTCGAAATCGGTAAACAGGTTGTTGATGTAATCCAGCGTGTAAGGACGCTGCGGATGGCGCGCCACCTGGGCAATCTGCCAGGCGGTGAGCTTGGCGTAGATTTCCTTGGTCAGCGTCTGGCTTTTTTTCTGCAGGCGGCCGATCTCTTCCGAAATATCCACGGCGGAGTCGTCCTGCACAAAACGCAGTTCCTCGATCCGGGTCTCAAGCTCGGCAACGGGCTGTTCGAAATCAAGAAAAGTGGTTTTCATCCGCGCAACTCGGGTTTCAATGACGAAATGATACAGGACGTTGGTGTGCAGGGTGTATGCGTGAGGGATGAAGGAAAAATCCGGGGGAACCGATTACTGACTCTGCACACGTCACGCATTCACCGTTCACTGCAAATGCTTCGCAAAGAACATTTCAGCGCGCCGCATGACATCCCGCATCGCCCGTCGATTGGGTTCGTGGCTCTGCCTGGTTTTCCCGGGATCGTCAAAAGCATGATGGGCGCCGTCATACCAGACGAACTCAAGCGTGGCGCCACGCTCGCGCAATGTCTGCGCGAAAGTCCGGCACACTGTCGGCGATACCTCCACATCGTTTTCGGCAACCGCGATCAGCAACGGCGCATACGGCGCATAATCCGGCTCCGCAGCCTGGGCACGACAACCTGGATACTGCGCAATCGCCGCGCGAAAGCCGCTGGCCGTCGTCGGGTTCCGCAGGCCCGGCGACCGCGGTCCCAGCAAGGCCAGCACCGTCATGCCACCGTTTGACCAGCCCTGCACGCCAATACGGTCGTCGGCGACGTCTGTGCGCGCGCGCAGATACGCCAGCGCCCCATAGGCATCCAGCGGCCGCACCGATTGTTCGCTGACCGCCAATGGCCGGCCGCCGTACGAATACTGCGGAAACCCGTCGCCGTAACCGCGCGGCCCGAAACTGTCGACATGAATGGCGAGGTAGCCTCGCTCGGCCCAGAACCGGCCCCACATCCGGTGCCGCAGTGACAACGCTTCGGCGTTGTGCTGGCCGCGCTTCAACGATGAATACGGACCGGCGCGTCCGTGCAGCATGACCACCGCCGGATGCGGCCCCGGACCCGTCGGCGCAAAAACGTAACCTGTGAGCATGGTCGTGCCGTCGGCACTCGGAAAATGCACCGTGTCCACCATCGCTGCCTGCGCGCACCCGCCTGTCAGGCTGAACGCCAGCGCCATCCACGCCAATTGCCTCATGACAACTTTTACCTCCCCGAAACGACGGCATCGCATAGTACGGCACACCCTTACTCAGAGTGCGGCAGAGGTTTTGCCTTCTTTTTCGCAGCAACATGCGCAGCGTCCTTGCGCATCAATGCAGCCGCAATCGCCAGCAGCCCCGCATCGAGCCAGAACACCGGCACCATGCCGAACGCCGCACTCAATGAACCGAATACGAACGGCACCAGAATCTCCGTGCCCTTGTTGACCATCTGCCGCAAACCCATGGCCTCGCCTGAACGTCCGGCCGGCGCCCGGTTATAGGCCAGCATCATCGACAGCGGGCTCCCGCAGCCGAGGCCCATGCCCAAGACGAATGAAATAAGCAGCAGCGCGGGAAAGCTTTTCACAAACGGAAACACCAGGCAGACCGCGGCCGCCAGCAGCAACGATGCATACAGCACACGTTCTTCACTGGAACGCTTGACCAGATGCGGCATCACCGCCCGCACCACCAGCAGCGCCAGGCCGAAGCCACCGAGGATCAGGCCGATCTCGGATGCCGACAGGCCGATGCGATGGCCATAGATCGGCAGCAACAGGTTGTACAATTCCAGACCCGTTTCGATGATGCCTGCAGTAATCAACGCGCGCCGCAGCGGCCGGTCGCGCACCAGATCGCCAAGGCGGTGCGCGGCCTTTTCTGCGGGGGTCATAACGATGCGTGCCGTGCGCGGCAGCCATCCGGCCCACAGTCCCAGCATCAGTGCCGGCACCACCGGCATCGCAGCCAGCACCGCGAATGTCATGCGATGTCCTACGGCGTCGATCAGGAAACCGGCCGATGTCGGCCCCAGCAGTGCCGTCATGCCGATGCCCAGACTGAACCAGCTGTAATTCCTGGTGCGATCCAGGCCCTCGCCCATGGCGCCGATCAGGTGCTGCACCGCCACCGTATAAAAGATGTAGCAGAAGCCGATCAATCCGGCAGCGACATACAACGCCTCCAGTCGCGGCACGAAAAACGGCAGCGACAACCCGGCCAGCAGCCCGATGGTGCCGAAGAGCATGGGCACGCGAAAACCGATGCGATCGGAGATTTTCCCTGCGTACACCGACAGCAGCAGCGGGAACAGCGCATAAGTCGAGAACAGCACGCCGACAAAAAACTCGTCGGCGCCCAGATCGAGCGCCGACAGCGACATCAGCATCTTGCTGCCCTTGTAGGCAGTGTGCGTCAGCAGACTGAGGACGATGACCCGGAAAATCGGCGGCAGCATCATGTCAGATACACCGTGCCGCAAAAAAGCACATGGAATTGCTCAAAACCGGAAAGGATGGCATCACGGATGCGGATTGTTGTTGTTGCAGGCAGGAGATGGCGTGTATTTTATCGCATCATTCACTCTGCACTGGCGGGCATCCTCATGAAATTCCACAATATCGGCATCATCAGCCCCGGCGACATGGGCCAGGGCATCGCACTGTCCCTGAAGAACATCGGCTACGCAGTCCATACCGCGCTCGACGGCCGCAGCGAGCGCACCCGCACGCTGGCGCGTGAGGCCGGATTGAACGATTGCGGTTCGATGCTCAAGCTCATCGAAACCTGCGAGGTCGTGCTGTCCATACTCAACCCCGCTGCAGCCATCGATAACGCGCGCGCTGTTGCCGCCGCCATGAAAGCCTGCGGCCGCAGCCGCCTGTTTGTGGATTGCAACGCTGTTGCACCGCAGACCGTGACTGAAATTGCCGCCATCATCACCGCAGCCGGCGGTGACTGCATCGACGCCGGCATTATCGGCCCGCCGCCACGCGGCAAAGCGCGCATGCGCATGTACGTCTCGGGCCCGCGCGCAGCACTGCTGGAACAGATCGCCACCACCGGTATTGATGTGCGCGTGATGAGCGAGCGTATCGGCGACGCATCCGCCATCAAGATGTGCTACGCGTCCTACACCAAGGGCGCGGTAGCTCTCGGCGTCGAAATGCTGATGACGGCGCGGCGTCTTGGCGTCGATGCCGCGCTGGACAGGGAATTGCGGGAAAGTCTGGCCGAAAGCCGCGACTGGATCATCAGCCGCTCCACCAGCATGCCGCCCAAGGCCTATCGC
>JANNHN010000150.1:0-5643 GCA_031404395.1 Betaproteobacteria bacterium | reverse complement strand
GTTTCGGCAGCGGTTTTTTTGCGGCAGCGGCCATGTAGCCGGCCAGCGTGCGCATCAATGGCGAAATGGCCGATCCCGATGGTTTTGCAGTCTTGCTCATGGCATCAGTCCTCCGCCGTTGACGTGTATGGATTGTCCCGTGATGTAACGCGCGTCGGGCCCGCACAGCACGCGCACCATGGCGGCGATTTCTTCGGGGGCGCCGCGCCGTCCGACCGGCGGCAGCGTTACGCGATGATCAGGACGCGGCGGCGCGCCGGGCAGGCCGCGCACGGTTTCGATAGTACCGGGGACTACGCAGTTGACGGTGATGTTGTGTCCGGCGAGATCCAGCGCCACCGCTTTGGTCATCGCGGCGAGCCCGCCCTTCGCGGCAACCACGTGCGAGCGGTGCAGCGCGCCTTTGTGGCCGGTCAGGCCGCCGATGTTGATCACCGCGCCGCTGCCGGACTTGATCAAATGCGGCAGACAGGCTTGCGTAGCGAGGAACGCACCGTCGAGCACGATGGACGTCACGCGCTTCCATTCCTCCAGCGTGATTTTTTCAAACGGCGTCTCGGCGCGGATCGCGGCGTTGTTGACCAGCAGGTCGATGCGGCCGAACTGTTTGACGGTTTCCGCCACCAGTTGCGCTACCGCTTTGGGATCAGTGACATCAGCGATGTGCAACGCGGCTTTGCCGCCGGCTTTTTTGATCATCGCGACCGTTTCCTCGCCGGCTGCGCGCGAAGTGTTGGCGTTGACCATCACCGTGGCGCCGCCGGCCGCCAGCGACAGCGAAATGGCGCGGCCGATATTGCGCGCGCCGCCGGTGACCAGCGCGACCTTGCCGGCAAGTTCATTGCCGGGTCGCATGCCCGCTGCATGAGTCATCAATTAATCCTTTAAAAACAATTAGTTATAAACATCAGTTATTCACCATACCCGAATCGCGCACCAGCTTGCCCCATTTGGCGATCTGCGCTTGCAGATAGCTGGTGAATTCTTTGGGCGTCGTTGAAACCAGCTCCGCGCCCTGGGCGGCGGCGCGTTCTTTGATCGCAGCGACCTCAGTAATGCGCTTCATTTCGCGATGGATCCTGTCGATGATGACCGCCGCCGTGCCGCGCGGTGCGAGTACGCCGTTCCAGGCGCTGACATCAAAACCGGGCAACCCGGATTCGGATACCGTCGGAATATCCGGCAGTGCCGGCGACCGTTTCGCGGAGCCGACGGCGAGCGCGCGGGCGCGGCCGGTTTTGACGAAGGGCAGGGCTGCGGGCAGTGACGCAAAAGTCAGTTGTGTTTCACCGCTGACCAGCGCGGTCAATTGCCCGCCGGTACCTTTATAGGGCACATGCACCATGTTCACGCCGGCCATGGATTTAAACAGTTCACCCGACAGATGCGCGGTGGCGCCGGTGGTGCCCGCCGCGTAATTCAACTGGCCGGGCCGCGCCTTGGCATAGGCGATCAGTTCCCGGACGTTCTTTACCGGCAGGTTGTTGTTGACCAGCAGCACGCCGGGAAACAGCGCGAACAGGCTGATGCGCTCGAAACTGTTGATGGTGTCGTAGGGCAGTTTTTTATGCAGGGCCGGCACTACCGAAAAACTGGTGTGGGTGTAAAACAGGGTGTGTCCGTCGGGATTCGACTGCGCGACGATTTCCGCAGCGATGATACCGCCGCCGCCGGGACGGTTATCGACGACGACCTGCTGGCCGAGGTTCTCGCCCAGATATTGCACCAGCAGACGCGACATGATGTCGGTGGTGCCGCCGGGGGCAGAAATTACCACCATGCGGATCGGTCGGTCGGGAAACGCCGCGGCGCCGGGCAGAGCAATCAGCACCAGCGCGCAGGCGACGATGCGTGCGCAATGCAGGGGCTTGATCATCGGGGTGCTCTCCTCGGATGGGGTCGGCGCGGTAGAGGCCTGCGCCCCGGCCGATACGGAACGAACGGATATTCTCTGCGAGTCGGGCGATTCTAGCAGTCCTTTTACGCGCCCGTGGCGGCATGTCCGTACTGTAAAATGCGCCTTTGTATAAAGGGGTGGGGCGTGAAAAAACCGCTGATCGGCATCGTCATGGGCAGTCAGAGCGACTGGAACGTGATGCAGCATGCCGTCAATCTGCTGGAACAATTCGGCGTGCCCTGCGAAGCCAAAGTGGTGTCCGCGCACCGCACCCCGGATCTGCTCTACCGCTACGCCGAACAGGCGGCTGCGCGCGGCCTCAAGTGCATCATCGCCGGCGCCGGCGGTTCGGCGCACCTGCCAGGCATGCTCGCCGCCAAGACCATCGTGCCGGTGCTCGGCGTGCCGGTGACTTCGCGCCACTTGCAGGGACTCGATTCGCTGCTGTCCATTGTGCAGATGCCCAAGGGCGTGCCGGTGGCGACCTTCGCCGTCGGCGAGGCGGGCGCGGCCAACGCCGGCTTGTTCGCCGTGGCGATGCTGGCGCGTGTAGATGTGAAGCTCGCTAAAAAACTCACCGTCTTCCGCAAGAAGCAGACGGCGAAGGTTCGCGCGATGAAGCTGCCCGTCAAAAAATGATTCTTGAAGCATCCCTTAGCCACAGAGGGCACAGAGTTCACAGAGGAACCCCGCGGGGTCTTTCGTCTGGAGCAGCGAGCGGTCGTCTGAAGATCAATTCGCGATTTGGCGACCCAGGGTTTACTCTGTGTCCTCTGTGAACTCTGTGGCAAAACCGGTTTTTTCAACATGATTTTTCCGGACGCGATGCTCGGCATGCTGGGCGGCGGGCAGTTGGGCCGCATGTTCACGCTGGCCGCGCACAGCATGGGTTATCGCGTCACCGTGCTCGATCCTGATCCGCTGAGTCCCGCCGGCGCCATCGCCGACGTGCATCTGAAGGCCGCCTACCAGGATCGCGAAGCGCTGCAGCAGCTCGCCGACACCTGCGCTGCCGTCACCACCGAATTCGAAAACGTGCCAGCCGACAGTCTGCGCTGGCTGGCCAGCCACTGCGCGGTACGGCCCGCGGGAGATGCGGTGGCCGTGGCGCAGGATCGTATCCGCGAAAAAACGTTCTTTCGTTCCTGCGGACTTGAAATTGCGCCGTATGCGGTGATCGAACGCGAGGCCGACCTCGCGCAGGCCGATGCAAAACTGTTTCCCGGCATCCTCAAGCGCGCGCGTTTCGGCTACGACGGCAAGGGCCAGGCGCGTGTTGCCGATGTCGCGGAAGCGCGCCGCACCTTCATCGACATGGGCGCCGAATCCTGCGTGCTCGAACAGCGCATTACGCTCAAATGCGAGGTTTCCGCAGTGGTTGCGCGCGGCGCCGACGGCGCGGCGCGCGCGTTTCCAGTGGCGGAGAATCGGCACCGCAATGGCATACTGGATATCAGTATCGTGCCCGCCCGTGTCGCGCCGGAACTCGCGCAGCGCGCGGAACAGTGGGCGTTGACCGTCGCGGCGAAACTCGACTATTGCGGTGTGCTCGCGGTGGAATTCTTTGTCGCTGAATCCGGCGCGCTGCTCGCCAATGAAATGGCGCCGCGCCCGCATAACAGCGGCCACTACACCATAGACGCCTGCGCCACTTCACAGTTCGAGCAGCAGGTGCGCACGCTGTGCGGTTTGCCGTTGGGCGACCCGCGTCTGTTGTCGCCGGTGGTGATGGTCAACCTGCTGGGCGAGGCCTGGCAGCATGGCCAGCCGCAGTGGGAGCGGGTATTCAATGTGCCGGAAGCCAAGCTGCATCTCTACGCCAAACACGAAGCGCGCGCCGGCCGGAAGATGGGCCATTACACGGTGCTCGGCGCTACGCCCGATGCCGCACTGCAGAAGGCGCTGGTCGTGCGCGGGGCGCTGTACCCGGACTGGAAGGATTGAACTGCATACCCAATGAGCAACGCCGAAGCCACGCTGTACCAATCCGATTTGAAAAGCCTGTCGTTCCTGCATCGCGGCAAGGTGCGCGATCTCTATGCCGTCGGCGACGACAAATTGCTGGTGGTGCAGAGCGACCGCCTGTCCGCCTTCGACGTGATTCTCGACGATCCGATCCCGGGCAAGGGCCGCGTGCTGACCGAGCTGTCGTATTTCTGGTTCGACAAGCTGAAGCACATCGTGCCCAATCACCTGACCGGCATCGATCCGGCCACTGTAGTTGCAGCGGACGAGCGCGCGCAGATTGAAGGCCGCGCGATGGTTGTGAAGAAGTACAAACCGCTAATGGTCGAGGCCGTGGTGCGCGGCTACCTTATCGGTTCGGGCTGGAGCGATTATCAGAACACCGGCGCGATCTGCGGCATCAGGCTGGCGCCGGGCCTGAAACAGGCCGAGAAACTGCCGCAGCCGATTTTTACGCCGGCCTCCAAAGCGCCTGCGGGACAGCACGACGAGAACATTACCTACGACGATGTGGTGGCCACCGTCGGCGCCGCGCATGCCGCCAAAGTGCGTGAAATATCCATCAGACTTTATCAGGAAGCCGCGGCTTTCGCTGCGACGCGCGGCATCCTCATCGCCGACACCAAGTTCGAATTCGGCGCCGATGCCGCGGGCAATGTGGTGCTGATCGACGAGGCGCTTACTCCCGATTCATCGCGCTTCTGGCCGGCGGCGGACTACCGCACCGGCATCAGCCCGCCGAGTTTCGACAAGCAGTTTGTGCGCGACTGGCTGGAAACCCAGCCGTGGAACAAAAAACCGCCGGCGCCGCGGCTGCCCGCCGACGTGCTGGCGAAAACTGCCGCCAAGTACCACGAAGCGCAGCGCATGCTGCTGGGAATTTGAAGGAAACATGAGCATGAAACGCGACGCAGGCAAGCTGTTCCCGGAGCTGGAGAAGGATCGCAAGCCGGCTACCGGCGTGACCACCGGCATCCTGCCCTATCAGGACATCGCCAAGCTGATCGCTGGCGGCCGCATCAGCGCGGCGGGCGGCGTGGATGAATCGCAGATCCAGCCGGCGAGTCTTGATTTGCGTCTCGGCACGACCGCGTGGCGTGTGCGCGCGAGTTTCCTGCCCGGCAAAGCCTCGACAGTGCAGGCGAAAATCGACCGCATGAAAATGCACCAGATCGATCTGACCAAACCCGTGGTGCTGGAGAAGGGCTGCGTCTATATCGCCGAGTTGATGGAAGAACTGAAGCTGCCCGCCGACATCTCTGGCCGCGCCAATCCAAAAAGCTCCACCGGGCGGCTGGACATTTTCACGCGGCTGATCACCGACGCCGGCGCTGAGTTCGAAGGCGTGGCCGCCGGCTACAAAGGCAAGCTGTATGTGGAAATCATGCCGCATACCTTCAGCGTGCTGGCGCAGCAGGGCACAAGGCTGAACCAGATCCGTTTTGTGCGCGGCAATCCGCCGCCCTCCGACACCAAGCTCCCCGAACTCGACCAGACGCTGAAGCTGGTTTAGTCCGACAGCGATGGCCCGCAGCCGGCAATGATCAAGAACGGCCTGTGGGTGTCGGTGGATCTCGAAGGCGAAGCCAGCAACGGCATCATCGGTTACCGCGCCAAACACCATGCGCCATTGATCGACCTGTCAAAAATCAATCATTACGACCCGCTCGATTTCTGGGAACCGATCGCGCGCAATGCCGAACGCAGCCTGGTGCTGAGCCCGGATGATTTCTACATCCTCGTCTCGCGCGAACGCGTGCGCATCCCCAACAGCCACGCCG
>JANNHN010000149.1:0-15688 GCA_031404395.1 Betaproteobacteria bacterium | reverse complement strand
AAGCGCAGGCGTCGTGCCTCCGCGAAGCGCACCCGGTGCTCAGCCTCGACGGCGCGCAGTTCCAGGCGCAGAAACTCAAGGTCGGCATTGAGCATGATCAGGCGCGGATGATCGAAGCCGTTGCTCGCGGTCAGTGCGTTGATTTCTGCCGACTTGCCGGCGGCCTCGGTGCGCAGCTGGGCGCTGCGTGCGGTCAGCGCCGTCAACGAGTCGATGACGTTGCGTACTTGCGGGTCACGAAACTCGGCGACACTGGCCGTCGTGTTGCGTTCGAAATTGGTGGCCCAGCTGAGAGCAGTCGTCAGCGCTACCGCAATCAGCACACCGGGCCACGCCGGGCGGTAGCGGCGTACGAGGATCATCACTGCCAGGGCCAGCATGCCCATGGCCAGCGTCGGCCAGTGCGTATCGCCGATCCGCAGCGCGACATCCCAGACGTCGGAGAGGAAGCGGTCGGAGCGCGCACTGTGTACGCCGAGCAGCTTGTTGAACTGCGATAGCGCGATGATGATGGCTGCTGCGTTGGTAAAACCGACGATCACCGGGTGCGACAGAAAATTGATGATGGCGCCGAGCCGGAACAGGCCCATCGCCAGTTCCATGATGCCGACCATCAGTGCGAGCAGGATGGCCAGCGCGATGAACTGTTCGGTGCCGGGTGCCGCGAATTGCGCCAATGCGGAGCCGGTTAACAGCGAGACCATGGCAACCGGTCCGGTGGCAAGTTGATGCGATGAGCCCCACATGGCGCCTACCAGCACGGGCAGGAACGCGGCATACAACCCGTAATACGCCGGCAGGCCGGCAAGCTGCGCATAGGCCATCGATTGCGGTATCAACACCATCGCGACTGTCGCGCCGGCGATGAGATCGGCGCGCACCATCTGCCGTTGCAGCGGCAGCCAGCGCAAGAAAGGAAAGAGGCGTTCGCGCAGGGTCATGACGGGTCGGCGCGCAGGGTGCCGTCGGGCAGCCGGTCGCGGCATTCACGGAAAATGCGCAACTTGCAGTCGCGGCAGATCGCGACATCCAATTTCGGGTAGATCGCGCCGATGGCCCGCACTTTTACCGTAAACACGTTGTCGTGTCCGATCTGATTCAGATAGCCGCCCCGGTTGAGCAATTGGATGACCTCATCCTTCAGGCGGTAGAAATAGAGTCCGCCGCCCATGCGCTGCCGGCGTTTGGCTTCGTGAGCGAACAGCTCGGCGCCGGCGACATCGACGAAATTGATGCCGCTGGCGACCACCAGCACGTGTTTTTGCGGCGACTGTTCGCCGATTTCCTGCAGTACCTGTTGCGTGTGATCCACAGCGCCGAAGAAAATCGAGCCGTTGATGCGCAGGCATTTGATTTGCGGGCAATCGGGCAGACCGGTGTCAGCAGAGTAGTGGTAGCTGTCAGGCCCTGGGTCGGGCTTGACGTCGAGGATGACCGGATGTGAGGTGCGTTTCAGGTACAGCATCAGCGACAGCAGTATCCCGGCGTAGATGGCAAACTCAAGTTGGACGAACAACGTCGCCAGCAGCGTCACGGCAAGAACGACGCTCTCCGGCAGGCTGGTGCGGACGATGTTGCGGATTTGCGGAATATCGATCAGTCCCCAGGCCACCATGAACAGGATGCCGGCCATCGCGGGCAGCGGCAGAAACTGTACCAGCGGCGCGACCAGCAGCACGATCAGCAGCAGGAATACGGCTGATAGCACCGCGGCAAGCGGCGTGCGTGCGCCGGACTCGTAGTTGACGCCGCTGCGGTTGAACGAACCACTGGACGCATAGGCCGAGAAAAAACTGCCCGCGATATTGGACAGACCCTGGCCAATGAATTCCTGATTGCCGTCGATGCGTTGTTCCGAGCGTACTGCAATGGCGCGTGCAATCGATACTGCCTCCGTCAGTCCGAGCATGGTAATGGCGACAGCGATGGACGCGGTCTTGCGCAGCGACTCCAGCGTAAGGTCGGGTACCGAGAACTGCGGGAAAATGCCGGACAGCGCCTTGACGGTCTCGATCTGTCCGCCGGCGTGGAGCTGCGGGATCAAATTGAGGACTGCTGCGTACAGACTGCCGGCAATCATCGCGAGGATCATGTGGGGCAGCTTGGGAAAGCGTCGTTTGATGAAGATGCCGACCAGCAGCGTGATCATGCCGACCGATGCGACGTACCAGTTGATGTCGTCGAGGCCGAGCGCAGTCTGATGCAAGGTTTCCGCAAAGGAGATGCCCCGCGGCATCGGAATCCCCAGAAAATGCTGCAGTTGCGTGCCGATGATCAACAGTCCGGCGCCGGCGGTGAAGCCCAGTACCACCGTATGGGAAATGAAATTGACCAGTGCGCCCATGCGCGCCAGCCCCATGGCCAGTTGGAATATCCCGGTCAGGAGGGTCACCATCAGCACCAGGCGGATGTATTCGGGTGTTCCGGGCACTGCAATACCGCTCATCGTTGAATAGATGACGATAGAAATTGCCGTGGTCGGCCCTGACACCAGATGCCAGCTGGAGCCGAACAGCGCTGCGATGGCCGCCGGGATCATTGCTGCATACAGGCCATATTCCGGCGGCAGGCCGGCGATGGTGGCGAAAGCTACGCCCTGCGGCAGTACGACAACGGCGCCTGTCACGCCGGCCACGGCGTCCGCGCGCAAGGTCTGGCGGTTGACCAGAGGCCACCAGTGCAGGAACGGAAATATCCTGCTGGCGAACGTTTTCAGTTCGGGCCCAGTGGGCAGCGAAAACTTCAATGGGATTCCCAAGGAGACAGAAACAATTATCCGCTATCACTGCGGTGCCCGCCAATCAGCATATTTTGCCGGGCAATCAGCGAAATTTTTAGGCTATAATCGGCGCCCTGCACAGACTCAATACAGGAATGATCGCTGCCATGAAACGCGCTGCCATTAACCGCTTGTTCTGCATCGGCCTGAGCCTTGCCGCAGCCGCTCTGGTGCCCGCAATGACGCACGCGGCACAGGGAGATCCGGTGGCCGGCAAGGACAAGACTGCCATGTGCGCCGGGTGCCACGGCATCCCCGGCTATAAAACGGCATTCCCGGTGACCTATAACGTGCCCAAGCTCGGCGGACAGCATGCGGCTTACATCGTCAGTGCGCTGCAGGCTTACAAGAGGGGCGACCGCAACCATCCTTCCATGCGCAGTATCGCCGCCGGGCTGTCCAACCAGGACATGGCTGATCTGGGCGCTTATTATTCATCGACCACGACCCAGTCGGCGGCCAAGTAAAGGATCAGGGGATCATGATGAAGAAACTGCTGTTGATTGCCGGCTGCGCGGCTCTGATGGCCGGCGGCGCGACGTGGGCGGCCAATCCTGCTGCCGGCAAGGAAAAATCCAAAACCTGCGCGGCCTGTCATGGCCCCGAGGGCAATAGCGCGACGCCGGATTTTCCGCGGCTATCCGGCCAGTATTACAACTATCTGGTCAAGACTTTGGCGGATTACAAATCCGGCGAGCGCAAGAACGCAATCATGGCGCCGATGGCTGCCAGTCTGTCCAAGGCCGATATTGACGATCTCGCAGCCTACTTTTCGCGGCAATCCGGACTCGTCGTCAAGTACTGAGGTTGCTGCACATCAGCTGCCGCATATCATCAAAAAACCGCGCCCATCGGCGCGGTTTTTTTTATGCTGTTTTTTCGCGGAATTCGCAAAGATCGCAGATCGGACATTCTCCGCAGCGTGGTTTGCGGGCAAGACAGATATAACGCCCGTGCAGGATCAGCCAGTGATGCGCGTGCAGCCGGAATTCCTCTGGCGTCACTTTCAGCAATTTCTGTTCGACGGCGAGAGGGTCCTTGCCGGGCGCGAGGCCGGTGCGGTTGGCGATGCGGAAGATGTGCGTATCGACGGCGATGGTCGGCTCGCCGAACGCGATATTGAGCATTACATTGGCGGTTTTTCGTCCGACACCGGGCAGAGCCTCCAGTGCTTCCCGGTCCCGCGGCACATTGCCACCGTGTTTGTCGAGCAGGAGACCGCAGGTGGCGATGATGTTCTTCGCCTTGGTGCGGTAGAGGCCGATGCTCTTGATATAAGTTTCCAGCCCGGCGACGCCCAGCTTCAGTATCGTGCGGGGCGTATTGGCATGGCGATAGAGTTCACGCGTTGCCCGATTGACGCTCTTGTCGGTCGCCTGTGCCGACAGGATGACCGCGACCAGCAGTTCGAATGCGCCGGAATATTCGAGTTCGCCGCGCGGCTCGGGATTGGCGGCGCGGAAACGGGCGTAAATGGCGTGTCGTTTTGCGGGATTCACTGCGGATATGAATGGCGTAGAACGGGCGTAGTATGCAAGTTCTGGCGTGATTATAATGGGCTCAGGCACGAACACAGATGGGGATACACGAATCTTGCGCATATTGAGTAAATGGTTGGTTGCGTGGGTGCTCGCCGGCGTTGCTGCAATGGCCGCCGCCGAGCCGGTGACCGTCGAGCGCGACAGTGTGGTGCGCGCCGAGCCGCGGGCCGATGCGGCGGTGGTGACCAACCTCGCGCGCGGCGCCACTGGCGAAGCTGTTGCGCGACAGGGCGCCTGGGTGCAGATCAAGTCGGGGGCGACGACCGGCTGGCTGTATTCTTTCAATGTCCGCTTCGGCGCTGCCGGTGCCGGCGAGGGTGGGGGCGGTGGCTCAGCGCTCGGCCGTTTGTTCGGTCCCCGGCAAAAAGTCAATGTGACGGCGACGCTGGGTATCCGCGGCCTGGAAGAAGAGGATCTCAAACAGGCGCGCTTCGATGGCGGGCAGATACAGGCGCTCGACGGTTTTGCCGCAGGCCGTGATCAGGCGCAGGCGCACGCCGGTCGCGCGGGGCTGTCCGCGGCGCGGATTGATTACCTGACGGAGCCGGCTGCGGCGGATGCATCATCCAGCGGGGCTGCTCAATGAGGCTGAACCGGATACTGCTTCCCGCGCGGCGCGCTGTGGCGCATGGCGTATTGTTGTGCTGGCTGTGCGGCGCGGGCGCTGCAGCCGCGCAAACGATTGATCTGAATCGTTTATTCAGCATCGGCAAGGATGTGGCGACGGCAGCCGGCGGCGTCAGCGAACAGGAGGAGCTGACGCTGGGGCGCGAGATTGCCGGGCGCGTGCTGGGCGCCGCGCCGCTGGTCAACGATGCCGAGCTGCAGCAATACGTCAATCGCGTCGGCCGCTGGGTGGCGCTGCAGGGCGAACGCCCGGAATTGCCGTGGCGGTTCGGCGTCATCGAGACGGCGTCCATCAACGCTTTTGCCGCCCCCGGCGGTTATGTGCTGATCACGCGCGGGCTGTACGAAATTCTCGACAACGAAGCGCAACTCGCCGGTGTACTCGCACATGAAATCGGCCATATCATCCGCCGTCATCATGTTACGGTCATGCAGAAAAGCGCGGCGTTGTCGGCGGGCGCGCAACTCGCGCAGCGCGATAACCGCTCGGCGCTGATCAACAACATGATCGGTACCGGCGCAGAGGTTTTTGCGCGCGGTCTCGACAAGAGCGCGGAGTTCGAGGCGGATATGATCGGCGTGGTGCTGGCGGCGCGTGCCGGATACAACCCGTTCGGGCTGCTCGATGTGCTGCATAAGCTGAATGCGCGTGGTGCCGGCGATAACGCACTGGCGCTGCTGTTCAAGACCCATCCGGCGCCGGGTGAACGCCTGGAACAACTGGGCAATGCGCTGATGCCCAGCCTGTCACGGCTGCCCGCCGGACTGGAACTCGAAATCCGCCGTGTCGCGGCGGGCGCCGGTCCGATGCGCGCGGCACAACCGTTGCCGACGGAGGGTGCGCGCGGTCTCGCTGCGCAGCCGCAACCGGCGCAACAACCGCAGCAGCCGCCCAAGAGCAGCGGCGGTATCGGTATCGATCCCGGCCAGTTGCTGCGCGGCCTGTTCGGCCGCTGACTTTTAAAACCAGTGCAAAGTGCAAAGTGCAGAATAATGAGTGTGCCGGCATAGGGTGCTCCGCTTTGCGCTTTGCGCTCTGCACTTTGCACTGGATTTAATCAGCGGGATTTTCCGGCCAGGCGTGTCTGCGCCCGTGCCAGTGCGCGGGCGATGGTTTCGCGTTTGTGTCGCGCCGCATCGGTGACGGCGGTTGCTGCCGCTGGATGGCGGCGCCCGCGGTTGCGGCTCTCCAGCCGTCGCGTATGAACGGCATGCAGTTCGCGCGCCCGCACCGCCATCGCTGTCTGCGCTGCGCGGTTGCGCGGCGCGCCGGTCGGCACCAGCGTAATGCAGTCAACCGGACACGGGGGCAGGCATAATTCGCATCCCGTGCAGTCGGCGGTGATAACGGTGTGCATGCGTTTGCGGGCGCCGACGATGGCATCCACCGGGCAGGCGGCGATGCACAGCGCGCAGCCGATGCACAGCGCCTCATCGATCAGCGCCACTGCCGGCGGTTTGGCTTCGCCATGCGCGGTATTCAGCGGCAGCGCAGACCTGTTCAGGGTCAGGGCCAGTTTGGCAATGACTTCATCGCCCCCCGGCGGACATTGATTGATCTGCGTCTGCCCGGCGGCGACGGCTTCGGCATAAGGCCGGCAACCGGCATAACCGCACTGGCGGCACTGGGTTTGCGGGAGCAGTGCGTCGATGGCGTCGGCAAGTGCCGCAGCCGGATTCATGGCAGCGCCTGCTCCGGTGCGACGAACGGCATGCCGAGGTCGCGGGCCAGCGCGGCGTGCGTGACTTTGCCGGCGCAGGTCTGCAGGCCCGCGGCAAGATGCCGATCCTGCATGATGGCGCTGCGCAGGCCCAGCGCGGCGATCTGCAGCGCGTGGGGCAGGGTGGCGTGCGTGAGCGCCAGCGTTGCCGTACGTGCGACCGCCGCGGGCATGTTCGGTACGCAGTAGTGCACGATGCCTTCTTCGACATACAGCGGTTGCGTATGCGATGTCGGCCGTGATGTTTCGCAGATGCCACCCTGATCAATGGCGACATCGACGATCACCGAGCCGCGGCGCATGCGCTGCAGATCCGCCCGCGTGATCAGCCGCGGCGCCCGTGCGCCCGGCAGCAGCACCGCGCCGACGATCAGGTCCTGATCCGGCAGCAGGCCGGTGATGGCCTGCGGTGTCGAGATGGCACTCTTCAGGCGGCCGTTGAACATGGCTTCCAGGTCGGCCAGACGCGCGGCGCTGCGGTCAAGCAGCGTCACGTTCGCCCCCATGCCGATGGCGATGCGCGCAGCATTCTCTCCGACCGTGCCGCCGCCGATGATCAGAACGTTGGCGGGCAGTACTCCGGGAACGCCGGCCAGCAGCACGCCGCTGCCGCCATTGGCCATCTGCAGCGCCCACGCGCCCGCCTGCGGCGCCAGACGGCCGGCGATCTGCGACATCGGCGTCAGCAGCGGCAGACGACCGGCACTGTCGCTGACGGTTTCGTAGGCGAGACACGCCACGTTTGCCCGCAGCATGGCCTCCAGCAATTCGCGGTCGGCCGCAAAATGGTGGTAGCAGTAGAGTATCTGCCCCGGACGCACCAGCGGGAACTCGCTGCGCTGCAGTTCCTTGACCTTGATGATCAGTTCCGCCGCATAGACCTCCGCGGCCGACACTGCAGTGACGGCGCCGGCAGCCCGGTAATCATCATCCGCGAAACCGACGCGCGCACCGGCGCCGGCCTGCACGCATACCGCGTGACCGGCTGTGACCAGCGCCCGCACGCCGTCGGACGTGGCGCCGACACGGTATTCATGATTCTTGATTTCCGCGGGAACGCCGATCTTCATATACGCTGTTTTGCGATGGCGCTGTTGCATGCGGCAACGAGCGCAGGTCCGGCATAGACGAGTCCGGTATAGAGCTGGATCAGACTGGCGCCGGCAGCAATGCGCGCCGCGGCGTCGGCGCCGTCCATGATGCCGCCGACACCGATGATAGTCACCGCGCCGGACAATGCCCGTGCCAGTTGCGCGACGATGTTCGTGGCTTGCGCCGTCAGCGGCGCGCCGCTGAGTCCGCCGGCCTCGGCGCCGTGGGGCAGATGCTGAATCGCATCCTTCGCGACCGTGGTGTTGGTGGCAATCACGGCGTCGATGCCGTGCGTGACCAGTAAATCAGCGATGGCAGCGACCTCTGCCGGTTCCAGATCCGGGGCGATTTTCAGCGCCAGCGGCACCCGCCGGCCGTGCCGGTCGGCGAGGCGCGCACGCTCGTCCTGCAACGTTGCGAGCAGGCGACCGAGTTCATCGCTCTGCTGCAGCTGGCGCAGATTTTTGGTGTTGGGTGAGGAAATGTTGACCGTGACATAGCTTGCGTGTGGATACACTTTGCGCAGGCAGGCGAGGTAATCTTCGGCGGCGTTTTCCAGCGGCGTATCGGAATTTTTTCCGATATTGATGCCGAGCACACCGCGGAATCGCGCCCGCTGCACATTGGCGATCAGCGCATCGACGCCGTGGTTGTTGAAACCCATGCGGTTGATGACGGCGCGGGCGGCAGGCAGGCGGAACATGCGCGGGCGCGGGTTGCCCGGCTGCGGGCGCGGCGTGACGGTGCCGATTTCGATGAAACCAAATCCCAGCGCAGCGAGCGCGTCGATGTATTCACCGTTCTTGTCCAGTCCTGCGGCCAGGCCGACCGGATTGGGAAATTGCAGACCCATGACCGTGCGCGGTGCGATGTCGGCACGCGGTGCGCACAGACCGGCAACACCGGCAGCGGCCGCGATCTTCAGTGATTCCAGGGTGGCGTGGTGCGCGGACTCGGCATCCAGCGCGAACAACAGCGGGCGCAACAGCGTGTAAACGGAAGGCGGCATGGTGGCCGTATTGTAGCGGCCTGCCGTATCTCGCCGTCGTGCAAAAAATATTTATATAAATCAAACACTTATATTGTTTTTACCGCGGTGTTTGTGCAGGGCTTTGCCAGTAACAGCGCGTACAGTCCCACCATGACCAGCCAGCACGCCAGGCCGGACCACAGTACATGGGACAGAAAATGCGCGCCTTGTGCGATGCGTCCGAAACCCAGAATCAGACCAGCGGACAGGCCGGCAATCAACAGTCCGCGCGCCAGCCGGTTGCGGCGTGCGCGGTGCGCTGCAAAGAAAAAAGCCATCAGCGCGAACCCGGTCGAGGCATGACCCGCCGGAAAACACAGTCCCCGCGTATGCGGCTGCTCGCGTGCTTCGAACAGATGCGTGTAGTGCACGCCGCCGCCGTAATCGACCAGATCCCACGGGCAGGGCCGATCGGTAATCTGCTTCAATGCGGTAACGGTGAGTGGCGCCAGACTCATGGCCAGCGCGAGGAACAGCAATCGCCGCCGCCAGTGGCGTAACGCCGGCAGCAGCCAGGTCAATGCAAAAGCGACGACAATTGCCGAGGTTGCGAGGATGACGGCGTACTTGGTCCAGTGATGCAGGACCGTGTCGAACAGAAAAGTTTGGCGTAGCGGAAACGTCTGCGTTCCGGCGTCGTAAAACCAGTGATTGATGATGCGATCGATGTTGGTTGTTTCTATGGCCAGCAGCGCCACCAGCAGCGCCAGTGGCGCGAGCAGCCAGGCTCGCGGAACTTTGTGGTGGTCAGTGGCTGCGGTGTCTTGCTTCATTGATGTGCCTTCTGGCGGCAGCGTCTGCAGCAGCATCGACGCTGTGGCCGTGTGCTGCCGGGATTATTCCGCCAGCGACTGCCAGCGGCCGTCGATCAGGCCTTCCATGGGCTGGAAGTGGATCTTGTAGGCCATCTTGCGGCTCTGCGCGATCCAGTAGCCGAGATAGAGATAGGGCAGGTCCAGTTTGCGGCACAGATCGATTTGCCAGAGGATGTTGTAGGTGCCGAAGCTGGCGCCGCCCACCTCTGGATCAAAAAAGGTATACACCGAAGACACGCCGTCCTGCAATTGATCGAGGATGCTGACCATGCGCAGCACGCCGTCTTCACGGAATTCGACCAGACGCGACTCGACATTGCTCTGCAGCAGGAAGTGGCGGTATTGCTCGCGGCTATCCTGATCCATGCCGCCCCCGGCGTGCCGCTCAGCCTGATAGCGCAGGTAGAGCGCGTAGTGTTCCGGGTGGTACTTGAGTTCGAGCATGCGCGATTCAAGCGCAGCGTGGCGATTCCAGGTGCGGCGTTGGATGCGTGTGGCCCGGAACTCTTCGGCCACCACCCGCACCGGCACGCAGGCGCGGCAGTGATCGCAATGCGGCCGGTAGGTGAATGCGCCGCTGCGGCGAAAACCCGCGCGCACCAGTTCGCTGTAAACCGGCCCGTCGATCAGATGGCTGGGCGTGGCGACCTGTGAGCGCGCCATGCGCCCGGACAGGTAGCTGCACGGGTACGGGGCAGTCGCGTAGAACTGCAAAACCGAGAGCGGGAATTCCGAAAGGTAAGTCACGGAAGAACGGTCACGAAAAGCCAGTCACGAAAAATGAGGCACGAAAAGTCGGTCACCGCTGTTTGCCCGTTTCACCAAATCACCAAGTCACCATCAAAGCGCCAGCCGGCGGCGGATGATGGATAGTTTACCAATTCCGTCAAGCGCCGCGAGAATTCGCTGCGCGGGATCTCGCGCGCGCCGAAACGCGCGAGGTGTGCCGTATTCATCTGGCAGTCGATCATGCCGAACTGCCATTGCGTCAGTTGTCGGACCAGATGAGCGAGCGCGATCTTGGAGGCGTCAGGTGCGCGGGTGAACATGGATTCGCCATAGAATGCACGCCCCAGCGCGATGCCGTAGAGCCCTCCGGCAAGTTCACCGTCGATCCAGGTCTCGACGGAATGGGCATGACCCAGCCGGTGCAGTTCGCAGTAAGCCGCAACCATGTCCGGCGTGATCCAGGTGCCGGCGTCGCCATCGCGGGGCGCGGCACAGGCACGCATGACCGCTTCGAACGCGGTATCCGTACGGATTTCGTAATCCCGGCGGCGCAGGCGCTTGACGAGCGACCGCGGCATGCGGAACTCTGCGGGGAACAGCACCATGCGCGGATCCGGACTCCACCACAGCACCGGCTGGTCTTTCCCGTACCACGGAAAAATTCCGCTGCGGTAGGCCGTCAGCAGTCTGGCCGGTGACAGATCGGCGCCGGCTGCGAGCAGGCCGCTGGGTTCTGCCAGTGCGCGCTCCAGTGGTGGAAAGTCATCTGCAACTTCGAGCCAGGGAATCATGCGCGTCATTTTAAGACGCCATCTTTGATTAGGCGCAATATTATTTGATGTGAATCAAATCAGGCAGTCGCAGCCATGCATAGGATCAATGCGTGCCAATCGACGACAAAGGATTTGTCATGAAGCGCTGGATTTGGGTGTTGCTGCTGCTGGTGGTCGGCATCGCGTCAGAATGAAGTTCTGAGCTCAGGTGGCTGGAATGACGGTTGCAACGCCGGTTTCCGGAGTGCGCTCCGCGGCGAATCCTGCTGCGGGGTATTTTCATTGCGGGCTGCCGCTGGAGGCGACCGTATTTCCGGTCGCGCTGGATGGCGCCCGGCATGACACGTGTTGCCGTGACTGCCAGGCAGTCGCCCGGACCATCATCGATAACGGACTTGCTGCGTACTACAGAAAGCGTACTGCGCCGGCACCGGTGGCGCGCGACCGTGATCCTGCACTGGCAGAGCTGGGACTCTATGATCTGCCCGAGGTCCAGCGCAATTTCGTAAGAGATGTCAATGCAGCTTCGCATGAGAAGGAGGCTTTGCTGCCGATCGACGGCGTGACCTGTGCTGCCTGTATCTGGTTGATCGAGCAGCAGCTCGCACGCTTGCCCGGTGTCCTTTCGGCTACGCTGAACTATGCGACGCGGCGCGCTCGCGTAAGGTGGGGACAGTCAGAGAACCGTATGTAAACTGGCCCTATGTCCGGGCGTCGCGAAACATCCTGATCAGATCGCTCCGGGGTTTCAGTAAATTGGCAAGTGTGTGGCGATCGAGCTCGTCGAAAAATGCATGCATGGTTCGTTCCAGAATCCCGCGCAACGCGCATACGGACACGATAGAGCAGGTCTTTTTTCTGTTTCGCTGAAAACACTCGACGAGCGCCTGATCCCGCTCCGAACCGCGCACGACCTCTCCCAGATTGATCTGTTCCGGCGCGCGGGCAAGCCGCATGCCGCCACCTTTGCCGCGCAGCGTTTCCACATAACCTTTTTTTGCCAGGTGATGGACGATTTTCCGCAGGTGATCCCCGGGTATCCCATAAGCGGTCGCTATGTCACTGATCGTCGTCAGGCGGCCCTCGTGCTGATGCGCGCCGAGATGGATCAGTACACGCAGGGTGTAGTCGGTAAAAATTGTCAGATGCATGATGGTTTAGATCCGGGCCGGTCAAGCACACCGCCGGAACACAATAAGCGCATGACTCAGCGGTGATCTTAAATCGAGTTTTAGAAAGATGTATTTGAAATATATCTTTAGTTGATCTAGATCAAACCGGGCTTTTGCCTCCTGCCTAGACTTGCTCCCATAACGCAGCAACGGGAGGCAGGTAATGGCTTCAGAGAAATACAAACAATGGTCGGTGGTTACGGCGAGCACGACTGCGTTCACGGTGTGTTTCATGGTGTGGATGATGTTCGCCGTGATCGGCATCCCCATCAAGCAGTCCCTGGGCCTTAATGAAACCCAGTTTGGCATTCTGGTAGCGACGCCGGTGCTTACCGGTTCGCTGATTCGTCTGCCGCTGGGCATGTGGACCGACCGCTTCGGCGGGCGCATCGTGTTTTTCATCCTGATGCTGTCCACGGTGATTCCGATCTGGATGATTTCCTGGGGCACCGAATTCTGGCATTTCCTCGTCACCGGACTGTTCGTGGGCGTGGCCGGTGGCTCATTCACTGTCGGCATCGCCTACTGTGCACGCTGGTTCCCCAGAGAGCGCCAGGGGCTCGCGATGGGCATCTTTGGCATGGGCAATACCGGGGCGGCGGTGACCAAACTCGTGGCGCCGACCATTGTAGTGGCGTACGGCTGGGCCATGGTGCCGAAGGTGTACGCCGTACTAATGACGATCACGGCGGTGGCCTTCTGGTTCTTTACCTTTACCGACAAGTCTCATACCGCGGATGCCGCCAAGGTGACGGTGAAAGAACAGTTGATGGCGCTGAAGGATCCGGCGGTATGGCGCTACAGCCAATACTACTCAATCGTGTTTGGTGGCTACGTTGCGCTGTCGCTGTGGATGACCAAGTATTACATCTCCGAATACGGTTTCGATATCCAACTGGCGGCTCTGCTGGCGGCAGGGTTCAGTATTCCCGGGGGACTGCTGCGCGCCATCGGTGGCTGGATCTCGGACAAGTACGGTGCGCATACGGTGACATGGTGGGTGCTGTGGGTAGGGCTGGTTTGTCTGTTCTTCCTGTCTTATCCACAGACCGACTTTACGATTCACACGGTATCCGGCCCGAAGACTTTCCATATCGGACTCGGTCCGACGCTGTTCACCATCATCATGTTCACCATGGGTACCGCCTTCGCCATCGGCAAGGCTTCGGTGTTCAAGTACATCTCGGACGACTACCCCAAAAACATCGGTGTGGTGTCCGGCGTTGTCGGACTTGCTGGCGGCATGGGCGGCTTCATCCTGCCCATCATGTTCGGCGCACTGGTTGATCTGACGGGGGTGCGGTCCTCGGCCTTCATGCTGATGTTCGGCATCGTCTGGGTGTCGCTGATGTGGATGTATTTCACTGAAGTGCGGCCGATGGGCTTGGCAGAAAACAAAAAACATCCCGAACCCGCGCACTTCTCCTGATTTTCTGGAAATTGGAATGACCATGAATAATAAAACAGTCTCAACGGGTGCTGATATCGGGAAGTGGGATGTCGAGGACAACGCTTTCTGGGAAGCGCAGGGGAAAAGCATCGCCTATCGCAACCTGTGGATATCGGTGCCCAGCCTGTTATGCGGCTTCGCGATCTGGGGCATGTGGGGAATCATCACCGTGCAGATGCTGAATCTGGGTTTTCCGTTCACGCAAGCGGAGTTGTTCACGCTGACGGCCATCTCCGGTTTGGCCGGCGCCACCATGCGTATCCCGGCTTCGTTCCTGATCCGTCTCGCGGGCGGGCGTAACACTATTTTTCTGACCACGGCCATGTTGCTGGCCCCGGCCATCGGCACCGGCATCGCCTTGCAGCACAAAGACTGGCCGCTGTGGGTGTTCCAGTTGATGGCGCTATGGTCGGGCGTGGGCGGCGGGAACTTCGCCAGCTCGATGTCCAATATAAGCACCTTTTTTCCGAAGCGGCTGCAGGGTACGGCGCTGGGTATTAACGCGGGTTTGGGTAATTTTGGTGTGACCAGCATGCAGGTCATCATTCCCCTGGTGATGACCATGAGCCTCTTCGGCGCCATGGGCGGCGAACCGATGACGCTGGTGAAGGATAGCGGCTGGATCTTCGGCAAGATCGACGCGGGCACACCCACCTATATCCAGAACGCGGGGTTTGCGTGGCTGCTGTCGCTGGTGCCGCTGGCCATCCTGTGCTGGTTCGGCATGAACAATCTGCTCACGGTATCGCCCAATATCGGTGGCACGATTGCGGCGTTTCTAAAAATTACCTGGCTGTACACCTTGTCCTTTCTGCCAGCGGGTCTCGGTTTGTATCTTTACCTTCCCGCGCCCACCGGCCTCGGTCTTCTGAACATGTGGGTGGCCATGCCGCTGATCATCGTCAGCACGTTGCTGGTGATGAAGCTGACGGCTTTCGGCACGATGAAGGAGAACATCGACAAGCAGTTCGTGATTTTCCGCAACAAGCACACCTGGTCGATGACGGCGCTCTACATCGTGACCTTCGGCTCGTTCATCGGCTTCTCGATGGCATTGCCGTTGTCGATCACGGTGATATTCGGCGTGAGCCACGTGCCCGACGCTGCCGGTGTCATGCAGCACACGCTGAAAAACCCCAACGCGCCTTCGGCACTGACGTATGCGTGGATCGGCCCGTTCGTCGGCGCCCTGATCCGCCCATTGGGCGGCTGGATTTCGGACAAGGTGGGCGGCTCCATCGTCACACAAATCGTCTCGGCGGTGATGGTGGTGGCATCCGCTGCCGTGGGTTACGTGATGCTGCTTGCCTACAAGTCACCGACACCGGAACAGTATTTTCTGTTGTTCATGGCGCTGTTTGTGCTGCTGTTTGCCGCCACCGGCATCGGCAACGGTTCCACCTTCCGCACCATCGGCGTGATTTTCGACCGCACGCAGGCCGGCCCGGTGCTGGGCTGGACATCGGCGGTAGCGGCCTACGGCGCTTTCATTGCACCAGTGGTGATCGGCGGGCAGATCAAGGCCGGCACGCCAGAGATTGCGATGTACGGCTTCGCTGTTTTCTATGCCCTCTGTCTGATTCTCAATTGGTGGTTCTACCTGCGCACAGAGGCTTATGTGAAGAACCCCTGATCGTCGCCTTACCGGGATATATATAAAAAAGTTAATAAAAACAAACGCTTAAGAATGCACCATGAGGCGGCGATGATTTGATCCAGATCAAGTTTGTACACCACACCGTCTGCACAATAGTCAGCAACCGGCGATCACGCGGCGCGCAATCGAAAAACGAAAACCATTTTCAGGAGTTGAGGTATGAGCCACTTTCTCGATCGACTGACCTACTTCTCCCAACCGCGGGAATACTTCGCCGAAGGTCACGGCGTAGTCACGGGGGAAGACCGTACCTGGGAAGACGCCTATCGCAATCGCTGGGCGCACGACAAGATCGTGCGCTC
>JANNHN010000148.1:0-2941 GCA_031404395.1 Betaproteobacteria bacterium | reverse complement strand
CGGGCGGCCGGAGACCGCCGCGCGGATGGCGCGCGCGATGCCGACGCCGATATCCTCGGCGTGCAGCACGCGGAAGGCGGCTTTGCACAGCGGCTTGGCGATGGCCAGCTGGTCCATCTCCTCGTAGTCACCCTGCTGCAGGTCGACGATCTCGCGCTCGCTGGAGCCGCTGATGAGGATCATCGGGAAGCAGTTGGTGGTGGCGTTGGTCAGTGCGGTCAGGCCGTTGAGGAAACCGGGGGCGGACACCGTCAGACAGATGCCGGGCTTTTGCGTCAGGAAGCCGGCGATGGCGGCGGCGTTGCCGGCATTCTGCTCATGGCGAAACGAAATCATGCGCATGCCTGCGGCCTGTGCCTTGCGGGTGAGGTCGGTGATCGGGATGCCGGGCAGACCGAAGATCGTGTCGATGCCGTTGAGTTTGAGGGCATCGATGACCAGATGAAAGCCGTCGATCTGCTCTTGTGATTGCGTGTCGGTTGTCATGTTGGAATATCTCGTCTTCTTGCCATCTATTGAACAGGTGTTTTTTTAAGGGGTATCTGCCGTGGGGTAAAAAAAGCCGAATTTCCTCAATTCGCGACAGATTCGGGCCGCCTGAACGGGGCTCTGATTTACTCACCTCTATCATAGGGCGAGGCGCGCATATCCACTCTTGACCCCGGTCAATTTTTGCTTCGGAACAGTCCGATGTGCCCTTCACTCAATGGGTATTGCGATGCATCAAACGCAATCGCGTTTTATGCTGCTGGGCGCCCTAAATCTTGCCGCGCCGCTTAAGGCGGCTCAGCGTTTCCGGCGACAGATTCAGGTAGGACGCCAGTTCTTTTTTCGGCAGACGCTTGGCGAGTTCAGTGTGTTTGCGCATGAAGCGTTGCACCCGCCCCGGCGCATTGAGCAGATGCAGGGTGATGGTATGCGCCATGACTTCGCTCATCAGCTTCATCACTTCAAGCTCGAACTCGCCCTTGATTTTGGCATGCCGTTCGAGGAACGCAGCCCACTGCAGCATCGACAACTTGGCTGCGCGCACGCGCGTGACCGCGCGTATGGAGTACGGCATCGGCGTCTTCAATCGCCATGCAGCGTAGCTGGTGTCGATGTCGCTTTCGGCGGCAAAACGCAAAATCATCTCCTTGCCCTGCGCATTGGAAACGGTCCGTTTCAAAATGCCGTCGATGATGAAATATTGCTCCATGGCGTGCGTGCCCTGGAGTTCCAGTGTTTCGCCCTTGGTATAGTCGGTAATTTCCAGCAACTGCTCGAATTCGTTCCACTGCGCCACGCCGAGGTTTTGCAAGACCATGTTTTGCCGCAATTGCAGGCGGATGATTTTGGACTGGGGATGCAGCGCAAGCTGGGTCATGGGCAGCGAATGAAAGCGCGGATGAAAGCAGGGGATTGAATTTTATAACTATTTGTTTATTTTAAGTAAATTATTGGGATGAAATCTTGACTCTGGTCAAGGCCCGGGTGGTGGCCAATTACCTATAGTGGCGCCCTCTCGCTATGTACAATTGGAAATATTGCGGACAGTCTTTCATCCGCCGCGGAATTTTTGGAGATCAGCATGGAAGCTTTAAAGGGTGTGCGAATTCTCGACATGACCCACGTGCAGGCGGGCCCGACCTGCTCGCAGTTGCTGGCGTGGATGGGTGCTGACGTCATCAAGTTCGAGCCGCCGCAGGGCGACGCGACGCGCGGCCAGTTGCGTGACGTGCCGAACGCGGACAGCCTTTATTTCACGATGCTCAACTGCAACAAGCGGTCGATCACGGTCAACATGAAATCGGCTGAAGGCAAGACGGTATTCGTTGATTTGCTCAAAAAGTGCGACATCATCATGGAGAACTTCGGTCCCGGTGTGCTTGACCGTTTCGGCTTCACCTGGGAAAAAATCCACGAAATCAATCCCAAAATCGTCATGGGTTCGATCAAGGGTTTTGGTTCCAGCGGGCCATACGCCGAATTCAAGGCTTACGAAAATGTGGCGCAGGCGATGGGTGGCGCGATGAGTACCACCGGCATGCCGGACAGTCCGCCGTTTGTCACCGGCGCGCAGATCGGTGATTCCGGCACGGGGCTTCATCTGGCGATCGGTCTGCTGGCGGCGCTGCACCAGGCGAACCGCACCGGGCAGGGCCAGTATGTCGAAGTGGCGATGATGGACGGCGTGATGAACCTGTGCCGCGTGAAATGGCGCGATCATCAGCGGCTGACCCGGCAGTCGCTGGCGGAATATTCGGTGCCGACCTACCAGAACATGGGCGAAGTGCCGCGCGCCGGCAACGATTCCGGCGGCGGCCAGCTCGGCAACGCGATTCATTGCAAGCCGCACGGCGCCAACGACTGGCTCTACATCGTGGTGCAGGAGGCAGTCTGGGATGCACTGGGTAAACGCATCGGACCGGATCTGGGCATGCCCGATCTGGCAACCGATCCCAAATTCTCGACCATCGGCGAACGCCGCAAGAATCAGCAACTGATGTGGACCCTGATCACCAAGTTCGCGGAGAAATTTACCAAGCGCGAATTCATGGCCATCCTCAATCCGCTGGATGTGCCGTGCGGGCCGATCATGTCCACCGAGGATCTCGCCAACGACGAGCATATCCGCGGCCGCGACATGTATGTCGAACTCGACCATCCGCAGCGCGGCAAGTGGTGGAACGTCGGCATGCCGATCAAACTTTCGGCTTCCCCGGCGGTCATCGAGCGCTCTCCGCTGCTTGGCGAACACACCGACGAAGTGCTGAAGGAAGTGCTGGGTTACGGCGACGAGCAGATCGGCAAACTGAAGGCCGCGGGCGCATTCAGCGCGCCGCCGAAGAAAAAATAGCTTTCCGGCAATCGCAAGGGATTTACAGAGGATTCAACATGAAAATAGCAATCATCGGGCAGCAGGATTTTGGCAAGGAAGTGCTGGAAGCATTTCTTGCGC
>JANNHN010000147.1:0-7020 GCA_031404395.1 Betaproteobacteria bacterium | reverse complement strand
GTTTGCAAAATACGGCATACGCACGTCATGGTATGTGCCCGGCCATACCATAGAAACATTTCCCGAGGCGGTCGGGAAGGTAGTGGAGGCCGGCCACGAAATCGGCCACCATGGCTGGACACATCGCCCGCCGGCCAGCCTCACGCGGGAATTGGAGGAGGCCGAGCTGGTGCGCGGCAATGAGGCCATCCGGCGCATCTCCGGCCGGTACGCGCGGGGTTACCGGTCGCCGTCCTGGGATTTGTCGCCACACTCCGTGGAGTTGATGCTCAAGCACGGTTTTGATTACGACAGCAGCATGATGGGCGATGATTACACGCCTTATTTTGCGCGAGCGCACGACAACATCACCCTCGAGCGCAAGGCCGAGTTCGGCAAACCAAGCCCGCTGGTCGAAATGCCGATCCACTGGTCTACCGACGATTCCCCCCATTTTGAATTCGTGCGCACCGAAACCAGCCTGCGCCAGGGTTTGCAGAACGCAGGGGATGTGCTGGACAACTGGATACAGGATTTCCTCTACATGAAACAAACTGTTGAGTGGGGGGTGCTGACCTACACCTGTCACCCGTTCATCATCGGCCGCGGTCATCGCATCATGATGCTGGAAAAACTGATTTTGCGAATTATTGAAGAGGGCGGCGTTTTTCAGCGCGTTGATGAAACAGTGGATGAGTTCAAGGCGCGCGCCGCCTGATGCGGCCATTCCGGGGCAGGCGGCGTGCCCTCTCGGTGTGTTTTTGATGGGAGAGGAGAAGTGGCTCCGCAAATCTGAACAGCGGTATAAGTGGAAACTCCGGGCACAATGCCGGACCGAAACCGGTCTGGCAATAAGGAGTATCTGATGAAGAAGAAGGCATCCGGGCGGCACACCCGCCGCACCCACAATCCGGCGTTCAAGGCGCAAGTGGCGCTGGCTGCCCTGCGGGAAGATCGCACCATGGCCGAACTGTGCGAACAGTTCGAGCTGCATCCGAATCAGATCAACGAATCGGAAGAAGCTGTTGCTGGAACGTGCCGCGGAGGTGTTTGCCGGCGGCGCATCGCCCGAACCGGTGAACCTGGCCCCGCTGCACATACCGTGGCCTGACTGTGGCGCTGCTCGTTGGCGTTGTGATCGGATATGTGCTCGGTAAGTTGATATGACGCTGCATGGGAAAGGTGGCGGAGTCTCCCCCCAGAAAACCCTCACTAAATCCTTTCAGGAATTTTTCGATTCAGAAAAATCCGGCGGCATCCTGCTGGTCATTGGCACGATTGCTTCGCTGCTGCTGGCCAATTCCCCGATCGGCGCGGATTACCTGGGCTTCTGGCAGCTCCGTATTGCCGGGCTCAGCGTGGAGCATTGGGTCAACGATGCGCTGATGGCGGTGTTCTTTTTGCTGATCGGCCTGGAGCTCGAGCGTGAGCTGTATATCGGCGAACTGTCTGATTTCCGCAATGCATTGCTGCCAATTTTTGCTGCTGTCGGCGGGATAGTCACGCCGGCATTGATCCATTTTTCGCTGAATGCAGGAACACCAACGCAGCCCGGCCTCGGGATTCCGATGGCCACCGACATCGCGTTTGCGCTGGGCGTGCTGGCCATCCTCGGCAGCCGGGTGCCCGCGTCGCTGAAAGTGTTTGTAGTGGCGTTTGCCGTCATCGATGACCTGTGCGCGATCATTGTCATTGCCGTGTTCTACACCGCGCAACTTTCGGTAGCGTATCTGCTCGCGGCGCTAGCGGTGTGGGGCGTGCTGCTGGTGTTGAACCGGGTGTTCCGGGTGATGGCCATGGCGCCGTATCTGCTGGGCGGGGCGCTGATGTGGTTATTGATGCTCAAATCTGGCGTCCATGCGACGATCACCGGTGTCATGCTGGCGTTTGCCATCCCGTTTTCCCACAAGGACAACGATGAGGCTTCCCCTTCGCACAAGCTGGAGCATATCCTTCATAAACCCGTGGCTTTCATCATCCTGCCGATTTTTGCGCTGGCCAATACCGGCATCGTGATCGGCGCCGATTGGACGCAGAGCCTGAGCAGCGCGAACAGCATCGGCATTGCCGCCGGCCTGGTATTGGGGAAACCTCTGGGCGTGGTGTTGCTGTGTTTTGTTGCGGTTACGGCTGGCCTGTGCCGTCTGCCGGATGATTTGAACTGGCGGCATGTGCTGGGTGCCGGCATCCTCGGTGGCATCGGCTTCACGATGTCCATATTCATCACCAATCTGGCATTTGCCGGTGATGCGGCGACCATCAATTCCTCGAAAATGGCGATTCTGCTGGCGTCATTGACGGCAGGAACAGCCGGCTTCCTGTGGCTGAAATGGGTGTGCAGGCCTGGTGCCTGATTCGTCATAGTTATTGGCTATTTTTCTTATGACAACAATCAATTGGTGCTATTCCTGCTGACAGCCTAACCTCTGGCTTCCACTTTCCAACAAGAGACTACGATGAGCAAAATCCCGCAATGCCCGCTGACCAGCGCCAACGGCGCGCCGATCGCCGAAGACCAGAACAGCATCACCGCTGGCGAACGCGGCTCAGTCACCTTTGATAACTGGCGGATGTTCGAGAAGCTCGCGCATTTCAACCGCGAGCGCATCCCGGAGCGCGTGGTCCATGCCCGCGGCACCGGCGCCTACGGCACGTTCACACTGACCAGGGATCTGTCGGAATACACGATTGCCAAGTTCCTGCAGGGCAAGGGCAAAAAAACCGAAATGTTCCAGCGTTTCTCGACTGTGGGCGGCGGCCAGGATTCCAGCGACTACGCGCGCGACCCGCGCGGTTTTTCCGTCAAGTTCTATACGGAGCAGGGCAACTGGGACATGGTCGGCAACAACACCCCCGTGTTCTTCCTGCGCGACGGCATCAAATTCCCGGATTTCATCCATTCCCAGAAAAAAGACCCGGCGACCAATCTGCCGGATCCCGCGCGCGCCTACGAGTTCTGGGCCAACAGCCCGCAGTCACTGCACCAGATCACCATCCTCATGTCCGACCGCGGCATTCCGGCCTCGTACCGGCATGTGCACGGCTTCAGTTCGCACACGCTGAGTTTCTGGAACGCCAATGGCGAGCGTCATTGGGTCAAGTGGCACTTCAAGACCAACCAGGGCATCAAGAACCTGAGCAACGAAGAAGCCGCCAAGATGCCGGCGTTCGGCGCGCACCAGGACCTGATCGACGCGATCAAGCGCAAGGACTATCCGAGCTGGACGGTGAAAATCCAGATCATGACCGAGGCGGAAGCCAAGACCTACCGCATCAATCCGTTCGACCTGACCAAAGTCTGGCCGCACGCCGATTATCCGCTGATCGAAATC
The DNA here is from genome assembly GCA_031404395.1 of Betaproteobacteria bacterium. Classification (GTDB taxonomy): domain Bacteria; phylum Pseudomonadota; class Gammaproteobacteria; order Burkholderiales; family SG8-41. The sequence goes on along the minus strand of JANNHN010000147.1, from coordinate 3,709 downwards.
GGCCGGATGGAACTCAATCGTAACGTCGAGAACTATTTCGCTGAAACCGAACAGGCCGCGTTCAGTCCCGGCAACTTCGTGCCGGGCATCAGCGCCTCACCGGACAAGATGTTGCAGGCGCGGTTGCTGGCCTATCCGGACGCGCATCGTTACCGCATCGGCGCCAACGCCAACCAGCTGCCGGTCAACTCGCCGCTGCCCGTTCCATCACTACCAGCGCGACGGCGCGATGGCGGGCATGCCGCCGGCCTTTGGCGACAACAACAACCAGGGCGGCGGAGTGAATTACTACCCCAATGACCAGGTGGCGCAGGGCGCGCCGGGTCCGGTGGCCGAAGTCGCAGAACCGCCGATGCCGATCCTCGGCGAAGCATGGCTGAAAGTCTGGGACACGCAGCACGCAGACAACTTCACGCAGGCCGGCACGCTGTACCGGATCATGTCGGACGCACAGAAAGACACCCTGACGCAGAACATCGCCGACGGACTGTCGCGTGCCGGCAAGAGTGTGCAGGAACGCATGCTCGGCTACTTCGCGGAAGCGGATGCGGATTACGCCAAACGCATCCAGAAATTCATGGTGGCGATCAAGTAAGGTTTTTCCGCTCCACGAGGGCGGAGGGTACCTGGCGCACTGCTTCACAAGGGCAGGAGCCGGCAAAGATACGGGCGGAATGCAAGTTCCGCCCGTTGTTTTGTGCTTTCAACATCAATCACTTTATTGAACACCAAGGATATGCGCCGTCATTAATCACTGGGCACCCATGAGCAGTTCTGCGGGGATATCCGCCATCACGGAGTGATTGCATTAACATTTGGCAAGAAAACGGCGCAGACTCTCCGCGCTGTTTGTGATAAATATCAATAAAAACAATTAGTTATAAATTTATTATCCTGACAGTTTTAATTCCGCGTCTCCACTTGCTGCAGCGGTTCATTAGCGGTGGATTCCGCCGGCGGGCGTACCCGCTTGACGCGCTGCGGCGCGCCGTCGTCGACAGCCAGTGCAGCAGCAGCGCGTTCCTTGCTGGTCTCGACTTGTTGCAGATCCGAGGGCCCATCGAGTTTTAGCGGAGCAGCCGCAACTACAGGCGGCACGGGCGGCGACATCATTGCAGCGCGAGGCGCTTCGGCCATGACGGGTGTCGCAACAACGACTATCGGTTCCGGCGCAGGCGTGACGACCGGTTCCGGTTCGTTGAATACCGGCGCGGTTTCAGGCGCTGCTGCTTCTGCTATTGGCGCAGCAGCAATCACCGGTTCCGGCGAGGGCACGTACGGCGCCGGCGGTGTCATCGGGGCAGCAGATTGCGCGGACTCCTTGACCATTTCCTGTGCCATCGCTTCAGTTTGCACTTCGGCATTGGGGCCGGGCACGGCGTTACGATCGTTCGGTTGCGGCACAAAGGGGGTGCGCGGATACCAGACGCGGTCGCCGCGATCACCGCGTTGCTGACCCTGGCGCGGTTCCTGCGATTGTTGCTCGTTGCCGTTGCGTTCACTGCGTTCGGCGCCGCCACGACGGCCACGACGGCCACGGCCACGACCACCGCCACCCTCGCCTGGTTGTTCGGCGGCGGCGGGCGCCAGGGTTGCTGACGCAGCGACTGCGGTATCAACCTGCGGCGCCTCCGGGGCAGCGGGGTGCGGTGGGGCGTGCTGATCGCGCGGTTCCTGCGGGCGATCCTCGCGCGGGCCGCGGCCTTGACGACCGCTGCGTGGCCGGTCTTCACCGCTGCGCGGGCTGCCGTCGCGATCACCACGACCGCCACGACCACCGCGGCCATGGCGCTCACCGCTGCCGCGTTCGCTGCGCTCGCCGCGATTGGCGCCTTCGCTGCGTTGCGGACGATTGCCGTTGCGCGTGTTGTTTGTGCCACGTCCTGCCGGACGCTGGGTATTGCGTGCGGATTCTGCAGCAGTCGTTGCAGTGACTGATTCGGCTGCAGGTTTACGGCGGAACCAGCCCATGATCTTGCCGATGATGCCGTCGTCTGCCGCTGTAGGTGCTGTCGTCGCTGCCGGTGTTGGCGCAGCTGAGGAGGGCGCAGCAGGCATCGGCGCCGGTTGCATCGGCGTAATACCCGTAATTCCTTTGACGACCGCTTCCAGTTTGGGGGCCGCAGTTTCGGCATCGGCGCCGTTTTTTTCCCCCTCACTGGGCAACTGCACCATTTCGTAGCTGGGCAGCAGCGGTTCGCCCTGATTCAGATCGTCGTGACGCAATCGGGTGATGGTGTAGTTCGGCGTCTGCAGATGAATATTGGGGATCAGTATCACATTGACGCGATGCCGCGCTTCCAGCAGTTGCAGATCAACGCGTTTTTCGTTGAGCAGGAAAGTCGAAACATCTACCGGCACTTGCGCATGCACGGCGGCGGTGTTGTCCTTCATCGACTCTTCCTGAATGATGCGCAGGATATGCAGCGCAGTGGATTCAGTGCCGCGGATATGACCGGTGCCGTGGCAGCGCGGGCAGGCGCTGTGGTTCGACTCGCCGAGCGAGGGGCGCAACCGCTGGCGCGACAACTCCATCAGGCCGAAGCGGGAGATCTTTCCGGTCTGCACGCGGGCGCGGTCGTATTTCAGCGCATCGCGCAGGCGGTTTTCGACCTCACGCTGGTTACGCTGCGATTCCATGTCGATGAAGTCGATGACGACCAGGCCGCCCAGGTCGCGCAGCCGCAACTGGCGTGCGGCTTCATCGGCGGCTTCAAGGTTGGTGCGGAAGGCGGTTTCTTCGATGTCGGCGCCGCGTGTGGAGCGCGCGGAGTTGACGTCAATGGAAACCAGCGCCTCGGTGTGATCGATGACAATGGCGCCGCCGGCAGGCAGGTTGACCGAACGCGAGAACGCGGATTCGATCTGGTGTTCGATCTGGAAGCGCGAGAACAGGGGAACGTCGTCGCGGTAGAGTTTTGCGCGGCTGACGTAGTTGGGCATCACATGGCTCATGAACTGCACGGCTTGTTCATGGATCGACTCGGTGTCGATCAGGATTTCGCCGATTTCTTCATGGAAGTAATCGCGGATCGCGCGGATGACCAGGCTCGATTCCTGAAAAATCAGGAATGCGCCATCCTGCTGGTGGGCAGCCGATTCGATGGCGGTCCACAGTTGCAGCAGATATTTCAGGTCCCAGTTGAGTTCTTCGGCGCTGCGGCCGATGCCGGCGGTGCGGGCGATGACGCTCATGCCGTTGGGCACGTCGAGTTGCCCGACGGTTTCCTTGAGTTCGGCCCGGTCTTCGCCTTCGATGCGGCGCGAAACGCCGCCACCGCGCGGGTTGTTGGGCATCAGCACGAGGTAGCGGCCGGCGAGGCTGATGAAGGTCGTCAGCGCGGCACCCTTGTTGCCGCGTTCGTCCTTGTCGACCTGGACGATGATTTCCTGGCGTTCCTTCAGCGCGTCCTGAATACGGGCGTGGCTGACGTCTATGCCGGGCTTGAAGTAGGCGCGGGCGACTTCCTTGAAGGGCAGGAAGCCGTGCCGGTCGTGGCCGTATTCCACAAACGCCGCTTCGAGGCTGGGCTCGATGCGGGTGATGACGCCTTTGTAGATATTGCTTTTGCGCTGCTCTTTGCCGGCGGATTCGATATCGAGGTCGATGAGTTTCTGACCATCGACGATGGCGACGCGCAGCTCTTCGGCTTGCGTCGCATTGAACAACATGCGTTTCATTTTCTTCTCCCGCGCTCAAGGATTTGCA
>JANNHN010000146.1:0-9566 GCA_031404395.1 Betaproteobacteria bacterium | reverse complement strand
CGCGCCGACGCCGCCGAGGAACTTGCGTTCGTCCTCGGGAATTCCCAGCTTTTCGTAAATCGGCAGCACGTGCGCGCGGATGAGGGCGCGCTTGTGCACCAGATAGAGGCCCGCGAGCGCGCAGCAGACGCCGCCCGCGGTAAGCGTTGCTGCAACGCCTATCAGGTCGGCAAGCGCGCCCGCGGCGATGCTTCCAAGCGGAGAAACTCCCAGAAAAGCCACGGTATACAAGCTCATCACGCGTCCGCGCTTGTCGTCATCGACGATGGTCTGCAGGATCATGTTGACGGATACCGACGTCACCAGTATGCCGAAGCCGATCACCACCAGCAGCGGCAGCGCGTACCAGCTCGACGGCGCGTGCGGAAACAGTGTCAGCGCAGCACCCGCGGAAAAGCTGGCGATGATGATCAGCCGGATCAGGCCGCGGGCGTTGGCGCGCGAGGCGAGGTACAGCGTGCCGGAGATCGCGCCCAGGCCGCCGGCGCCCACCAGATAGCCCATTTCCTCCGCGCCGCCGCCGAAGACGTCACGCACCATCACCGGCATCAGCGTCGAGTACGGCGTGGCGAGGAAGGCGACCACCGCCAGCGTCAGCAGCAGCGCGCGGATCGGCAGCAGATGCCATGCATAGGAAAAACCCGCACGCAGTCCGGCGAGCATCGGCGTCTTGACCGGCTCGCGTGGTTGCGGTTGCACGCGGATCATCAGGAATGAAATGACCACCGCGATATAGGTCAACGCATTGACCAGAAAACAATAAGCCTCGCTCAACACGCCGATCAGGATGCCGGCGATGGCCGGTCCCACCAGCCGTCCGCAGTTGGCCATCAGGGAAGTCAGGGCAATGGCGTTGGGCAGATCTTCCTTGCCATCGACCAGTTCCAGCAGATAGGCGTGGCGGATCGGCAATTCAATGGCCACGAGTACGCCGAGAAACATCGCCAGCGTGACGATATGCCAGGGCGCGATGATGCCGGCCAGCGCCAGCGCGGCCAGCGTCGCTGCCTGCAGCAGTTCGAGGAGCTGGGTGACGAACATCGTGCGGTGCAGGTTGCAGCGATCCGACCACCAGCCGGCCAGCGGCGCGAGCAGCAGGATCGGCAGGCTGCTGGCGAAGGCCAGCACGCCGAGCAGCGTCGCTGACTCGGTCAGGCGGTAGAGCAGCCAGCTTTGCGCCACCATCTGGATCCAGTAACCGGCCAGCGCAAAAATCTGGCCGGTGAGAAACAGCCGGAAGTTGCGATGGCGCAGAGCGCGCAGTGGCGGAAGAGGCATGGGCGACGCGGGAAAGCCCGCATTCTAATGCATGGACTTCAACCGGGGCGGCCGGGAGCGCTGCGCTACAATCGGGGCCTCCCATGGCTGACCCAGCTTCCACACCCGTCGTGGCGCCAGCGCGCCTCATCACCCTGTTCCAGTTGCTGGTGGTGGTGGTGCTGTGGAACAGCGCCTACAAGGGCGCACGTGTGTTGAACACGCTGTACGCGCTGGAACTCGGCGCGACGCCGCTCGATATCGGACTGCTGCTGTCCACCTACGGCGTATTTCCGCTGTTGCTGGCAGTGAAAGCCGGTCAAATTGCCGACCGTTACGGCACGCGCCTGCCGATCCTGGCCGGCATGACCGTCTGCACGCTGGGAGCGATACTGCCGTGGTTCGAACCGAGCATGACGCTGCTGTACGCTGCCGCTGCGGTGACCGGATTGGGATTCATTCTGGGTCAGGTGGCGTTTCAGTCGCTGGTGGGCTTGCTGGGCGAGGGTGAGGCGCGCACATGGAACTTCAATACCTACGCGCTGGTCATTGCGGTTGCCGATTTTGCGGGCCCCGTATTTGCCGGATTTTCGATTGACCACGCCGGCCATGTTCGCACTTATCTGTTCCTCGGCGCGCTGAGCGCCGTGGCGACGATGGTGCTGATCGTGCTGTCGCGGCGCGTGCCGAACCATCGCAAGCCGGTTGATTCTCCTGCCACTGACCGCGTGATGGATCTGTTTCGCGATCCCGACATGCGGCGCGTGCTGATTGTCGGCGCCGTCGTCATGACAGGGATCGACCTGTTCCAGCTCTACCTGCCGCTGTACGGACATGAAGCAGGCCTGTCGGCCAGCGCAATCGGCATGGTACTGGGCGCTGCTGCTGCTGCGACTTTCGTCAGCCGGGCGCTGCTGCCGATGCTGGTGCGCCGTTATGGTGAGGAAACCACGCTGCTCCATGCGATTTTCCTGGTGGCGGCGATGTTTACGCTGATCCCGTTTTTCAAAAGCGCGGTGGTGCTCGGCGTCATCTGCTTCGCGCTGGGCCTGGGCATGGGTCTGGGCCAGCCGCTGACGGTGATGCTCTGCTATCGCTATTCACCGGCCGGCCGCGGCGGCGAATCGCTGGGGTTGCGCATCGCCATCAACAATTCGATGCATGTGGTGATCCCTGCGGCGTTTGGTGCGGTGGGCGCAGCGTTTGGCCTGGCGCCGGTGTTCTGGGTCAGCGCCGTGGTGCTGGCGGCGGGAAACTGGTTCAGCCGCAAGCGCGGATAGATTCTCACCCGTCATCATGCCCATCGTCATCGTCCTGCTGGTCGTCCTGCTCAACATGAGCGCCTTCCGCGGCAGCAAGGTGCTGGTGTCGCTGTTCGCGCTCGAGCTGGGTGCCGAACAGTTCATGCTCGGCGTCATTGTTGCGCTGTATTCGCTGTGTCCGATGCTGCTGGCGCTGTATGCCGGCAAACTGGCCGACCGTTTCGGTGTGCGCTGGCCGCTGGTGCTGGGCTCCCTGGGGATAGCGCTTTCGCTGGCGTTGCCCGGTGTGCTGCCCTCGCTGCATGCGCTGTACCTGTCGGCGCTGCTGCTCGGCGCCTCGCACGTGTTCTATAACGTGTCGGTGCAGAATCTGGTCGGCATGCTGAGTACGCCCGATACACGCACGAAAAATTTCAGCAACTTCAGCCTGATGATTGCCAGCGGCGGATTTATCGGGCCGCTGATTGCCGGGTTCACCATCGATACCTTCGGGCATGCCATCGGCTACCTGTGCATTGCCGTATTCCCCGCATTGTCGGCGGCGATCCTGTTCGGCGCGCGCCACCGGCTTGCCGCGCTGAGCAGTGGCGCCGGGAAAAAAGAAGAAGCGGTGTACGCGGTCGGCCTGCTCAGCAATGTGCCGCTGCGCCGCACGCTGATCACCAGCGGCATCATCCTGACTGCAATCGACCTGTTCCAGTTCTACATGCCGATCTACGGACACATGATCGGGTTGTCGGCCTCGGCCATCGGCGCGGTGCTGGCGATGTTCGCGGCCGCGGCTTTCCTGGTGCGCACCATCCTGCCGCAGATCGTCAAACGGTTCGGCGAGGAGCAGGTGCTGGTGATGTCGATCTTCATCGCCGCCGGGACCTATCTGCTGTTTCCGCTGACCGAAAACGTCGTGTTGCTGGCGGCGATTGCGTTTCTGCTGGGCCTGGGGACGGGCTGTGGCCAGCCGCTGACGCTGATGATGATTTACGCGCGCGCGCCGGAGGGCCGTTCCGGCGAAGCGCTGGGCCTGCGCATGGCGATCAATAATGTGACGCACATCATTGTGCCGCTGTTTTTCGGCGCACTCGGCACCGCTTTTGGTGTGGCGCCGGTGTTTCTCGCCAATGCCGCGATGTTGGGCGTCGGCGGCATGCTCAGCCGCAAGCGCTGAGCTTATATAATCAACGAATTTTCAGGGAATACTCACCCAAGGAAGATCATGAAAATCGCCATCATCGATGATTACCAGGATGCCTTCCGTCGCGTGAAAGCCGCGCAGCAGCTTGCCGGACACGAACTGCTTGTTTATACCGACACCGAGAAAGATCCGGCAAAGCTCGCGGCGCGGCTGAAAGATGCCGAAGTGCTGGTGCTGACGCAGCAGCGCTCGAAAATGCCGCGCGCGGTGATCGAAAAACTGCCGAAACTCAGGCTGATCAGCCAGACCGGGCGCAACGCCAACCATATCGACAGCGCGGCCTGCACCGAGCAGGGCATTGTCATTTCGGCCGGTGGCGGCGGCAATCCGAATCCGACGGCGGAACTGACCTGGGGTCTGATCCTCGCCGCGCTGCGGCGCATTCCGCAGGAAGTGCAGCGGCTGAAGAGCGGCCAGTGGCAGAATTCCGTCGGCACCGGTCTTTTCGGCAAGACACTGGGTATTTACGCCTATGGCCGCATCGGCAGCCAGGTCGCGCAGGTCGGCAAGGCGTTCGGCATGCGCGTGGTGTGCTGGGGGCGCGAAGGATCAACGGCCAAGGCACGCGCGGCAGGTTTCGACGTTGCCGCCAGCCGCGAGGCATTTTTTGCGGAGTCCGATGTCATTTCCCTGCATCTGCCGCTGAACGACGGCACGCGCGGCATCGTCACCGCGGACGATCTGGCGCGCATGAAGCCGACGGCGCTGATCGTCAATACCAGCCGTGCGCCCATCATCGCCCGGGATGCGCTGGTCGGCGCGTTGATAGCCGGGCGCCCCGGCCGCGCGGCGATCGACGTGTATGAGGATGAACCGGTGCTCAACGCGGGTCATCCGCTGATCGGCATGGACAACGTGGTGTGCACGCCGCACCTGGGGTATGTCGAGGAGGCGACTTATGAGTCGTACTACGGCACTGCGGTCGAACAGATCGTGGCCTACATCGGCGGCAAACCCATCAATGTCGCCAATCCGGATGTGCTGAAAAAATAGCGCGGGACGGAAGCGGAGCATGGCCATGAAAAAAATGCGTTGCGGCGTCGCCGCGGTGGCCGCGTTGCGCGCGGCGGGGGTCAGCAAGGTGTTCGGCCTGATGGGGTCGAGCACGCTGGAAGTGTACGACGCGCTGTACGACGTGAAGGACATCGAATACATCGGCGTACGCCACGAGAACTGCGGCATGCACATGGCTGATGCCTATGGCCGCGTCACGCAGACGCCGGGTACGTTCATCTGCGGTCAGGCCGGTCCGGGTGCGGCCAACATGGTGCTCGGCCTCGCGCAGGCGAAGTTTGCCTATTCGCCGGTGGTCGCCATCACCGGTCTGGCCTCCACCGAGCACCTCGGGCGCGACGCCTTCCAGGAAATCGACCAGCACTCGCTGTTCCTGCCGGTGACCAAGCGCGTGATGACCGTGCCGCGGCCGGAGCGCATTCCGGAATTCATACTCGAAGCGTATCGCATCGCCAACGCCGGCCGCCGCGGGCCGGTGGTGGTCAACATTCCGCGCGACCTGTTCAATCACGACATCGACGCCGATATTCCGCAGCGTTATGCGATGGACATCAAGCCCCCGGCGGCAGATGCCGCGACGCTGGCGGAAATCCGCCAGCTGATACTGGCCGCGAAAAAACCGGTGATCCACGCCGGCGCCGGCATCAAGTGGGCGCGCGCGAGCGCGAAACTGGCGGCACTCGCGGAGAAGCTGCAGATCCCTGTCACCAGTTCCGCGGGTCATGCCGACATTCTGCCGATGGATTTTCAGCTTCACGCGGGCGGCGTCGGACCACGTGGCAATCCGGTGGCGAGCACGCTGACGCGCGACGCCGATCTGATCATTGCGCTCGGCACAAGGCTGGGTTTTAACACCACGTTTTACAAACACACGGATATTTCGCCGACTGCGAAAATCATCCAGATCGATATCGATCCACTGGCGCTGGGGCGTTATTTTCCGGTGGCGCTGGCGGTGACGGCCGATGCCGGCGCAGTGATTGACGGTCTGGTGGCACTGATGCAGCCGATAGCCGCCGACGCGGCGCCGTGGCGCGCACGCAACGAGGAATTTTTCAAGGCGCGTGCAGCACTGTGGGCGGAACGCGAGGCTTCCGGCGCACGCACCGGCAAGCCGTTGCATCCCGACGTGATTTACGCCGAAATACGCAAAGCGGCGCCGCGCAATGCCATTTTTACGCTCGATGCCGGCACCACCGGTTTCCAGGCGACGGATCAGTTGCCGTGTTACGAGGCACCGGCGCTGCTGACGCCGCTGGATTGCGGCATGGTCGGCTTTTCCTATTCGGCGGCGATCGGTGCCAAGGTCGCTGCGCCGCACCGCGCGGTGATTTCGCTGATGGGTGACGGCGGTTTCGGCATGACCATGGGCGAAATGACAACGGCCGTGGCGAGCAACATCCCCGCGATCGGTATCGTCATGGACAACGGCACCTGGGGTTCGGAAATCGCCTATCAGCGCGATTTCTATAATGAGCGCTACATCGGCGCGCATGTGCACAGCCCGCGCTTCGATGAGGTGATGAGGCTCACCGGCGGCAACGGTTATCACCCGACGGCCGCGGGCGAGACCGCAGATGCGCTGCGCGATGCGCTGAAAGCCGGCAAGCCGGCGATCATCCACGTCAAGATCGATCCCGACGCCACGATCAGTTTCCGCAAGGACGCGCTGCAGAAGCGCGCCTGAGCGACGGCTGCTGCGGGAGTGCGCCGATGAGCCTGCCGATCACGACGCTGCATGTGATGGACTATCTCGGCGTTGCCGTGTTCGCAATCAGCGGCGTGCTGGCCGCGGGGCGCAAACACCTCGACTGGTTCGGCGTACTGGTGATCGCCACGGTCACTGCGATCGGCGGCGGCACGCTGCGCGATTTGCTGATTGACCGTCATCCGGTGTTCTGGATGGCCGACACCGGATATCTGTGGACGATACTGGCGGCGACGCTGCTGACGCTGCTGGTGGTGCGTTTCCGCGAGATTCCGCTGCGCGCATTGCTGGTGGCGGACGCGCTGGGACTCGCGCTGTTTGCGATCAGCGGCGCGCGCATTGCCGAGAGCGCGGGTTACGGCGGCATCGTTGCGGTGATCCTGGGTACCATGACCGGCGTCGCCGGCGGTGTGTTCCGCGACATGCTGCTTGCCGAAATCCCGCTGCTGCTGCGCGATGGTGAAATTTATGCGACGGCGGCCATTGCCGGCATCATCGTTTATCTGTTGTTGCAGGCCGCCGGATTTGACCGGCTGACCGCCGGCCATGCGGGGATGGCGGCGATTGTCGCCATCCGGTTCACCGCGATTTTCCTCGGCCTGCGGATGCCCGCATTGCGCCTGGGTGAAGGGAAAAAACGCGATTAGGCGCTTACTGCCGTCTGCGGTCAGCCATCCGGCGCAATACGGCTATCGCCTATTGACGCTCTGCCCGTGCTGCACGGGTGTTCCGCTCCGCGCCCCGAAGGAAGTCCCCTTGGGGGGCACTCATCACTCAGCGCTCCGCACTGGCTTCAATGCAGGTGCTTGTTGCGCGGGTGCAGCGGAATAACGGTGGAAGTGCTGCCCATCGCGGGCTGCGTGCCGGATGCCGGTTTGGCGGGTGCGTGCGCGTCGAACATGCGCGTGACCAGTTCGGTGACCTGCTCGACTTCCGGTTTGCCGAGATGGCGCGACAGCATGTGATTGATGTCTTCCGTCACGCACTGGCGGCGGAATTCATGGATGGCTTCGGGCGAGGGGCCGACGAAGAACTGGTAGAACTCGTCGTCGCCGTTGTCCGGGTAGTAGGTCACTTCAACTTCGGAGGCATATTCGGTGAGCGGGCCGAGGCTGTTGCAGGCTTCCGTCAGCTTGTTGTGAAAACTGCGGCCGACTTCACCGGTCCAGCAGATGCTGACGACACGTTCGCGGGCGTCAAAAGCGATGCCGAGTTCTTCACGTTCCAGACTCTTGGCGTCGGCGATGTTATCGGCATCGACATAATCCAGCCAGGGGCGCAGCGCGAGTTCGATTTGCGCGAGGCGCACGCCTTTGCACAGGAACACACTGCCATGAACGTGTACTTCGGTTTTCATTGCTGCCGACTCCGGTATTGGTTGCACCCGCCGCGCGGGGCGACAAGGATAACACAGGGCGGGCGCATAAATAAATCAATAAAAACAATAAGTTATATCGTATTCCGGCATCAGGCTTCGCGAAAAAGTCGTCCGCCACCAACGATCTCACGCCGGTCCCCGATCAGGCGCAGCATGCCCCACAGGGAGGCTTGGTTGCTGGTGATGACCGGTTTGCCAAGGTCGCGTTCCAGCGTTTCGATAATGTCCAGCGTGCGCAGGTTGGAGCAACTGATGAAAACAGCCTGTGCATCGGGGCGATCCACTTTTTTCGCCAGCGCAGCGACGCGATCCGGCGTCACGGCGGCGTGGGCCTGGGTGCCGAAGCCTTCGATAGCCGGCACTGTAAAGCCTGCAGCTTCGAGATACTGCTGCACTTTTGCATTGAGCCACGGCTCATAAGCTGTGGCGACGCTGATGTGCCGGACACCGAGCGCATTCAGCGCATCGACGATGGCCGAGGCCGATGTGGTGCCGGGGATGTCTGTTGCGGTCTTGATCTGCGCGCTCATGTCGCGGTCGTAATGCGGACCTTTGAGAAATCCGCCGGCGGTGCAGCCGTAACAGATGACATCGACTTTGGCGTGCGCCAGAAGCTGTGCTGCTGCCGGCACCTGCGTGCCCATCCACATCAGGTTTTCTTCAGTGTCGGCGGTGTGCGCAATGCGCTGCGTATGCACCGACATGACGCTGCCCGCCATGCGCTGCGTTTCGTACTCCATGACGGTGTTCCATGAGGGCACGATCAGTCCGAGCTTGTGTTCCCATGCCGCCACGCGGTTCTCCTGCCGGACAATCTTCCGGATTTCCGCGCAGCATAACAGGCGCAGCTTGACGCGTTCCAGTGCGCTACCTATGATCATCCGTCGATAATCCGGGGAGAAAAATAATGACTGCTGCGCGGACGCTGCAAACATCTACGGTGATTTTTTGCGCCATGGCAGTCCTGTGTCTGCCGGCGCAGCAGGCCGCCGCCCAGACTTATCCGGCCAAGCCCATCCGCATCATCGTGCCGTACCCGGCCGGCGGCACGACGGACATGCTGACGCGCATCGTCGGGCAGAAACTGACCGAAGCCTGGAAGCAGCAGGTGATCATCGACAACCGTCCCGGCGCCAGCGGCAATATCGGCGCGGAAGCGGTGGTTCGCGCCCCTGCCGACGGCTACATGCTACTGTCGGCATCGACGGTGCATACGGTCAATCCCAGCCTCTACAGCAAACTCGCTTACGATCCGCTCAAGGACTTCACCCCCATCGCGCTGCTGGCGCAGGTCGCGAACATACTGGTGGTGCATCCGTCGCTGCCGGTGCATAGCGTGAAGGAGTTCATCGCGTTCGCCAAAAAACATCCGGGGCAGCTCAATTTCAGTTCAGCCGGCAACGGCAGCGCGCCGCACCTGACGGCGGAAATGTTCAAAACCAGAACCGGCGTGGATATGGTGCATGTGCCGTACAAGGGCGCGCCGCCGGCGATGTCCGATCTGCTGGCCGGACAAGTGGCGCTGACGTTTGCCACGGCGCCGTCCGCAGTGCCGCATGTGCAGACGGGGCATCTGCGCGCGTTGGGCGTCAGCAGCGCGACGCGCATCCCGGCGCTGCCGAAAGTGCCGACCATCGCGGAGGCCGGCGTGCCGGGTTACGAGGCGGTCGGCTGGAACGGACTGGTGGGGCCGTCCGGGATGCCGCCGGCCATTGTTGATCGGCTCAATGCCGAACTGGTGAAGATTGTGCGCAC
>JANNHN010000145.1:0-1950 GCA_031404395.1 Betaproteobacteria bacterium | reverse complement strand
CGGCACAATCGTGGTGATCGGGGCAATGATTTTCACCGCGTGGAGCGAATGGTACAACGTCTATAAAATCGGTAGCTGGAGCTATACGGCAAGCATGCCGATGATACTTGGCATCGGTCTGTCTCCGTTGCTGCAGTGGCTAATCCTGCCGCCAATGATGGTGGTCGCCTATCGAAAGTTGGGGCCGGTGCTGTTCGGCCGGCACAGCTTGCGAAGCCCGATTCCGGCACACGATTTTACGAGGCAGCAGAAATGAAACTGGACGCGAATCATTCGCACCACACACACACTCATCAACATACGGCGCCCACGGCTCACGGCGCCGCACCCACGGCAAGTGCCGCCCAATGGACATGCCCGATGCATCCGGAGATCCTGCGCGATAAGTCCGGCGACTGCCCGCTCTGCGGCATGGCGTTGGTGCCTGTTGCCGGCACCGCGGACACGGACAACCGCGAACTGCACGACCTGACGCGGCGGCTGTGGATCGGCATCGCGCTGTCGATTCCGCTGGTCATCCTTGCCATGTCGCCGATGGTCGGCATCAGGGAGCTCTTCGGCCTGATGCCGCAATCGCGCGGCTGGATCGAGTTCGCGCTCGGCACGCCGGTGGTGCTGTGGGTCGGCTGGCCGATCATGCGCAAGTTCTGGCTGTCACTCGTCCATCGCGCGCTCAATATGTACTCGCTGATCGGCCTCGGCGTGGGGCTCGCTTATCTGTTCAGCCTGTTTGCGATTTTCCTGCCCGACCTGTTCCCGCAAGAATTCCGTGAGCACGACGGCGCAGTCGGCACCTATTTCGAAGCGGCCGCGGTCATTGTCACTCTGGTGATTCTCGGCGACGTGTTGCAGATGCGCGCCATGGGTCAGACCAGTCAGGCGATCCGGGAATTGCTGCGGCTCGCCCCCAATCTGGCGTGGCGCCTGCGTGACGACGACACCGAAGAGCAGGTGGCGCTGGAATCCGTAGTGGTCGGCGACCGGCTGCGCGTGAAACCCGGTGACAAGGTGCCGGTTGACGGAGTCGTGCTCGAAGGCGAAAGCCGGGTGGACGAGTCGATGATCTCCGGCGAACCGGTTCCCGTGGCCAAAACCGCCGGCGACAAAGTGACTGGCGCCACCATTAACGGCACCGGCGCACTGACCATCCGCGCCGAACGTGTCGGCTCGGATACGCTGCTCGCCAAAATCGTGCGCATGGTGGGAGAAGCGCAGCGCACTCGCGCACCCATTCAGCAACTCGCCGACTTGATTGCGGCATACTTCGTGCAGGTCGTCGTGGCAATCGCCGTGGTGACGGCGCTGGTCTGGTGGTTCGTGGGACCGGAACCGCGGCTTACCTATGCATTGATCAACGCCATTGCCGTGCTGATCATCGCCTGCCCCTGCGCCGTTGGTCTCGCCACGCCGATCTCGATGACGGTCGCCATGGGCGAAGGCGCGCGCGCGGGCATCCTGTTCCGCAGCGCCGAGGCCATTGAGCGCATGCGCGACATCAACACCCTGGTCGTGGACAAGACCGGTACGCTGACACTGGGCAAACCGGCGCTCACGGATTTTGCCGCCGCTGACATCCCCGAGGACGAAGCGCTGGCGATGATGGCCGCCGTGGAGCAACTGTCCGAGCATCCCATCGCGCACGCGATAGTCCAAGGCGCAAAAACGCGCGGACTCACGCTGAAAAAAGCATCCTCGTTCGAGGCGGTCAACGGCCTGGGAGTGCAGGCGATGATCGATGGGCGCAAAATTCTCGTCGGCAGCCGCGATTTTCTGAAGCAGCACAGTATCGATACCCGGCATTGGGAAGAACAGGCCGAGAACCTGCGCGCCGATGCGAAGACCGTGGTATTCCTGGGCGTGGACGGAGTCGCTGCGGGGATAGCAGCAGTCGCCGACCCGGTCAAGGAAAACACGCCTGATGCAATTGCCACCCTCAAACAATCCGGCGTA
>JANNHN010000144.1:0-5594 GCA_031404395.1 Betaproteobacteria bacterium | reverse complement strand
GCTTCGGTTTCACCGGGAAAACCCACGACGAAGGTGCTGCGGATGGTGATGTCGGGGCAGATCGCACGCCAGTCGCGGATGCGTTTTAACGTGCCTTCGGCGTTGGCCGGGCGCTTCATCAGTTTGAGGATGCGCGGGCTGGCGTGCTGGAACGGCACGTCGAGATAGGGCAGCAGCTTGTCCTCCGCCATCAGCGGTATGACTTCATCGACATGCGGATAGGGGTAAACATAATGCAGGCGTACCCAGACGCCGAGTTCGGTGAGCGCCTGCACGAGTTCGGTCATGCGCGTTTTGATCGGTCGTCCGCCCCAGAAACCGGTGCGGTATTTGACATCGACGCCATAGGCACTGGTGTCCTGCGAGATCACCAGCAGTTCCTTCACGCCGGCGTTGACCAGATTCTGCGCTTCCTGCATGACGTCACCGATCGGCCGGCTGACCAGGTCGCCGCGCATCGACGGAATGATGCAGAAGGTGCAGCGGTGGTTGCAGCCCTCGGAGATTTTCAGGTAGGCGTAGTGCCGGGGCGTCAGGCGGATGCCCTGCGGCGGAATCAGATCGACATGCGGGTCGTGCGGTTGTGGCAGATGGGTATGGATGGCGTCCATCACCGCGGCAGTGGCATGGGGGCCGGTGACGGCCAGCACTTTCGGGTGGGTTTCGCGGACGATGTCGCCCTTGGCGCCGAGGCAGCCGGTGACGATCACCCGGCCGTTTTCAGCGAGCGCTTCACCGATGGCGTCCAGCGATTCTTCCACGGCAGCGTCGATGAAGCCGCAGGTGTTGACGACGACCAGATCGGCGTCCTGATAGGTGGGCGAGACGAGATAGCCCTCGGCGCGCAACTGCGTCAGGATGTGTTCGGAATCAACCAGCGCCTTGGGGCAGCCGAGCGAAACGAAGCCGACTTTACGCGGAGGGGTGGGCACAACAGCAGGGGAATGGAGGTTGGTGCGGACTGCGGGGCGTTACGACTTCGGCTCTTCGCCGTCTTTCTTGCCGGCGCCCGCATCGGGGAATCCGGGGAAGGGGAAGCTGCCCCACAAATTGCGGGTCTGCGCCGTCAACTGATTCTGCATGTTGAGGAAGGTCTGCGCGCTCTGTTCGAGGTAGCGGCCCATCAGTCCCTGCATGGCCGGGCCCTGCATCTTGACGAACTCGTTCCAGGTTTCGGAATTGAGCATCGGGTTCTGGCCATAGACCTGGCGCGACTGTTCCTGCAGTTTGTTCTGGATCTGCATGAAGGTGTCGATATTCTTTTCGAGATAACCGCCCATCATGCCCTGCATGGCGTTGCCGTAGAAACGGATGATTTGCGACAGCGAATCACTGGTAAACATCGGTTCGCCGGCGGATTCTTCTTCGAGAATGATCTGCAGCAGAATGCTGCGCGTCAGGTCTTCCTTGGATTTGGCATCTTCGACTTTGAATGCGACGTTTTCGAGTACCAGCTTCTTGACGTCGGCCAGCGTGATGTAGCTGCTGGTCTCGGTGTCATAGAGCCGGCGGTTCGGATACTTCTTGATGTTGCGGACCTGTGCGCTCATGGGTTGCCTCAGGTGTAGGGTGCAGCATTATTTCACAGGCACTGCAGCAACGCAACTGCAGCATGGATAAAAGATTATATAAATCAATGGCCTATTGCGTTTCATGCGGTGCTTCAAGTTTTCGCACCATCGGCCGTTAATGGATTTGCCAGCCAGCGGCCGGGACTCCTACCGGAACCGGCAGTTCGCCTGCCGGGGCTGTCCCCGACGGGCATTTTTTTGCGACGCCTGCTACTGCATGTGCTGGCCGCCGTTGATGGCGATGTTGGCGCCGGTGACGAATGCCGCTTCCTCGGAGCACAGATAGGCTACCAGCCCGGCGACTTCTTCGGGCTTGCCCAGCCGGCCGATGGGAATCTGCGGAATGATTTTCGTATCCAGCACTTCTTTCGGAATCGCCATGACCATCTGGGTGCCGATGTAGCCCGGCGAAATCGTGTTGACGGTGACGCCCTTGCGCGCGTATTCGAGCGCAGCCGCCTTGGTGAAGCCATGCATGCCGGCCTTGGCCGCGGAGTAGTTGGTCTGGCCGAAGGCGCCTTTCTGGCCGTTGACCGACGACACGTTGATGACGCGACCCCAGTTGCGCTCGGCCATGCCGTCGATGACCTGTTTGGTCATGTTGAACACGCTGTCGAGATTGGTCGTCAGCACGGCGTGCCAGGCATCCTGATCCATTTTCCTGAAGGTCGTGTCGCGGGTGATGCCGGCATTGTTGACCAGCACATCGACAGGACCGACCTCTTTGGTGATCTGCGCGATGGCCTTCTGGCAGGAATCATAATCGGCGACATCCACCGGTACGGCGCGGAAGTCATAACCCTGCTTCTGCATGTCGGCCAGCCACTGGCCGTGTTTCTGATTGCCGGGGGAGTAGGTGGCAACCACCTGATAGTCCATTTTGCCGAGCTTCATGCAAATGGCTTCACCGAGACCTCCCATACCGCCGGTAACGACTGCGATGCGTGACATGACGACCTCCTGTATTGAATTGCTGGTTCTGATTTTAGGCGTAAATCAATGCCGGAAATCTGATCTGTATCGACTGCGGACGACTATTTTTTGCGGGCCCGCTTTTTGGCGCGCGGTTTTTGCGCCGGGGTGCATTTTTCACGCACATAACGTCCCGGCGCCGGTTCGAGCGATGGATATGCCGCGCTGCCCGGCGCCCGGGCCGGTACCTGGGTGCCGCCGTATCCGGCCAGCCAGCCGGTCCAGTCCGGCCACCAACTGCCGGGAACGGACGTCGCGCCGGTGAACCAGGCTTCAGCGTCTGGCGGCAGCGCCGGGTTGATCCAGAAATTGCGCCGGTTGCGTCGCGCCGGATTGACGACGCCCGCGATGTGGCCGCTCGCCGCCAGCACGAAGCGGATGGGCCCCGTGATCAGTTCCGTGGTGGTATAAGCCGTGCGCCAGGGCACGATGTGATCTTCACGCGCCGCCAGCACGTAGGCCGGCCAGTCGAGCGTAGCCAGATCAACGGGCATGCCGCACATGGTCAGCTTTTCAGGCGTGCGCAGACTGTTTTCAAGATAGGTGTTGCGTATGTATTCGCAGTACATCGTACCCGGCAGATTGGTGCTGTCGCTGTTCCAGTAGAGCAGGTCGAAGGCTTCGGGCGTGCGCCCTTTCAGGTAATTATTGACCACGTACGGCCAGATCAGGTCGTTGGCACGCAGGCTGGCAAAAGTCAGCGCCAATTCCCGGCCACGCAGCACGCCACCGTCGGCAAATTCATTTTCGCGCGCGGCCACGTACGGTTCATCGATGAATACAGCGAGCTCACCGGTGTCGCTGAAATCGAGCATGGTGGTGAGGAAAGTGACGCTCGCGACCGGATTTTCGTCACGGGCACGCAGCACCGCCAGCGCACAGGCGAGCAGCGTACCGCCCACGCAAAAACCGAGTGCATTGACTTGCGCTACGTTACAGATTTCGCGGGCCACGGACAGCGCGCGTATCACGCCGTGTTCGAGGTAATCATCCCAGGTCGCTTTGCCCATGGCTTCGGGCATGTTGCGCCACGACACCATGAATACCGTGTGGCCGGCCTCCAGCGCGTGGCGGACGTAGGAATTGTCGGGCTGCAGATCGAGGATGTAGTACTTGTTGATGCACGGCGGCACCATGACCAGCGGCCGCTCATGCACCGTCTCCGTCAGCGGTGCGTACTGCAGCAACTGCATGAAGTCGTTCTCATAGACCACGGCTCCCGGCGTGATCGCCAGATTGCGGCCGACCTCGAACGCGGTGTCGTCGGTCATCGACACCATGCCTTTGTCGATGTCGGCGGCAAGATTTTTCAGGCCGCGGTTGATGCTCTCGCCATCGGTTTGCGCGGCGAGCTTGATGGCTTCCGGATTGCTCCACGGGAAATTCGCCGGCGACATCGCATCAATCATCTGCCGTGTATAGAACTCCAGTTTGTGTTTGGCATGGGGTTCGAGCCGCGCGGCGCCGGTGAATTCCTCGAGCCAGCGCGCTGACAGCAGATAAGACTGCGCCAGATAGCTGTAATAAGGTTCGCGCCATTCCGGCGCCCGGAAACGGCGGTCATCAGGCAATTCCGGTGTTTTTTTCTGCGTGTCGGCGTCGCCGCCGGGGCCGGTGAACGCCTGCCACAGCTGGAGATGGTCGTTGTAATAGCGGTTGTTGAGTTCGGTCCAGTGTTCGTTGTCGGCCGCTGCGGTGGTGGCCAGCAGTTGCATCATTGCAGCAGCATCGGGCAGCGTGTTGGCCGCGCCCAGTTTTTCAGCGGCGTCAGCAAGCAGGCGGCGATTCAGATCGGCAAATGCAGCCGCAATGGATTGTGGTGTGGGGTCGGTCATGCAGTGACCAATGCAAAGTGCAAAGTGTAAAGTGAAAAGTGAAAGTCAGCGCAGGTTTCGTTTTGCACTCTGCACTCTGCACTTTGCATTTTGATCAGCCATGCGCCCAGGCGCCCACCACCCAGATGGTGGCGATGCCCAACCCGATCAGCAGGACTTGTTGCGCGGTGGCGGCAAGTTCCGGCCGGCGGTGCAGGCCGGGAATCAGGTCGGCAACCGCGACATAAAGCATGCTGGCTGCGGCCAGCGCGAGCAGCGGTGTGACCAGCGATTGCGCCATCTGCAGCGTGAAATAGGCGAGCACGCCGCCGATCACCATCGCTGCGCTGGCCAGCATGTTGAGCAGCATCGCTGCGCGCTTGCTGTAGCCGGAATGCAGCAGGATCAGGAAATCGCCGACTTCCTGCGGTACTTCGTGGGCAATGATGGCAATGGCGGTGACGATGCCGAGCTGGGTATCGGCCATGAATGCCGCGGCGATCAACACGCCATCGACGAAATTATGGAAGGTGTCGCCAATCAGAATCATCAGGCCGCTGCGGCCGTGGTCATTGTGGCTGTGGTGCGGCTGCGGCGGCATATGCGGATCGTGCGCCTCGCATTCCTCGACGTGGCAGTGGCGCCATAACACCAGCTTTTCGAGGATGAAGAATCCCAGGATGCCGAACAGGATGACTGCCGCCGTGGTCTCGATGCTTTCGCTCTGATTGAAGGCGTGGGGCAGGATTTCGATGAATGCCGCGCCGAGCAGCGCGCCGACCGCGTAACTGACGAGCATGGGTATTTGCGCGGGTTTCGCCTTGATGGCGAACAGCGCAGCGACGGCCGCCGAGAGTATGCCGCCGGCGAGGGTGGCGAGGATGATCCACGTTAGAGTATTCACAACAGTCCGATTTCAGGTGCCGCGCGGGCGCTCGGCAAGGGCGGGAATTATAGTGCAAAGTGCAAAGTGCAAAATGATGAGTGAAAAGCGTCAAGGGGTCATTTTGCATTTTGCACTCTGCATTCATCACTGTCGCCAGATCAGCGCGGCCATCCGTCCGGTGATCTTGTCCCGGCGGTAGGAATAGAAGCGCTGCGGATCGGCTACGGTGCAGTCAGTACCGCCGTAAATTTGCGTCAGCCCGGCGCGGCGCAGCGCGGTGCGTGCGAGCGCCGGCAGGTCGCACAGCCATTTGCCGGGGCGCAGTGCGACGAAGGCGGTGCGATGTTCCGG
>JANNHN010000143.1:0-2565 GCA_031404395.1 Betaproteobacteria bacterium | reverse complement strand
ACCCCGCCTGCGGCAACCAGGTGTTTGCCCTGCCCGCCGCTGTCGGCGATGCCGGCGAGCTTGAGCAGGTCGCACAGCCGGACATGTTCGTCTTTCAGTTTGAACTCTCGGGTTTCCACTGGATTCCTGACTATTGATGCGGAAACATGATACTGGAACGACGGCGCAGGGAACCATAACCCGGCGCAGCGTTCGTAATGATGAAGTAAATGCTTCTCGAACTGCGAGAGATCCGCGCAGGAGCAGCATTACCGGCGTCCGCATCACATGATCATGTTATAGAGCCATTTATGCCCGTAACGCACACCATTGGACTTCTTTTTCTGCTGCAGGTGGCGGGTTGCGTCACCATCAGCACCACGCCTGCAACCGGTGCGTTGCAGGGCGGCACTGTCGTCGTCGAGCACCTTTCGCCCGACGCCGCACAGGGCCGGGCCGGCGTGGCGGAACGGTCGCAGAACCCCGCCATGCCGGGCGGCACCGTGATTGTCGAGCGGCTGCCGCCGCTGCCTGAGACCGCGCCGGTTGTCGTAGAAACACCGGTTACGGCTGAGCCGCCGGCGAAAACAGCACCACCCGTCATCCCCGCGCCGGCAACCGACATCCCCCCCGTAACCGCCACACCCATTACCAGCGCCACCGTGGCAAACAAGCCGGCGGCGAAAGCACCGGCCAAAGTTATCGCGCCACCGGTGAGCGCACAGCTACCACAGAAACCGCAGGCTGCAGCGCACGCGCCGCCGCTGGCCCTGACCGTGCTGGAGCAACAGCTCAAGGACACCGACGCCATCGGCCTGTTCACCAAAATCGCGTTGAAGAATCAGATCGACGACCTGCTGAAACGGTTCAAGACCCACCACGAAGACGGCCGCAAGGCACCCCTCACGCAACTGCGGCAGAGTTATGATCAATTGCTGCTGAAGGTGAATGATGTGCTGAAAAACGGCGATCCGTCGCTGGCCGCCGCAATCTTCAACTCACGCGAAGCAATCTGGACCGTACTGGCGGATCCGGTCAAATTCGCGAAACTCTGATCCAGCCCAAGGAAACCCTCACCATGAATTCCCAAACGCAACTCCGGACCCTAGGCGCGGTCCTGACGATTTTTCTCGCGGGATCGGTCGCTGCGGCGGAAGACGTATCGCTCGCCAAGGACCTCACCTCGGCGATTTCTCTGCTGGGTCTGCCCTGCGGCCAGGTGGTGAATGTCGTGACCCAGGGTAACCGCGATTACATCGCAACCTGCAGCGACAAAAACCGCTACCGTATTTATCTCAATCCCCAGGGACGGGTCGCCGCGGAGAAGCGTTAGGGAAACGCTGAATAAGTGGATTCCGCTCATGGTTCGATGCTTCGACGAGCTCAGCATCACCACGAACGGAATCAACAACTTGCCGTTCGTCCCCGGATCGAGTCCGGGGCAGGCTCTGAGTCTGTCGAAGGACTTGTTCAGCGCTTCCTTAGGGAATCTTTGAATAACCTGCCGCGCGACGCGATTGCTGCGTCGCGCGGTGCTCGGAACCTCGCCTATCCATTTGATATGTCTCGGCTCCTGTGCGCCGTGCTCCGCCGCGCAGTCCACACTCCATGCATCCAAATTGACTCGGGCAAGCACCTTCATCTACGCTCGGCGGCCTCTATATGCCTGCGAGAGACGCCATGTCCGCCCTTGACCCGCAACTGACCAAACCGCTGTCGTCCGCTGACCGCACCGCACCGCACCTGGCCAGCGCCGCCGCGCCGCGCGCGCTGCGCATGATGCTGGCGCTGGAGGATTTCGAAGCGCCCGCGCGACGCTACATCCCGCGGCCGATCTTTGGTTACGTATCGGGCGGCGTCGAACGCAATGTGACGCTGGACTGGAACCGTTCGGTGTTCGACGACCTCGCGCTGGTGCCGCGCATGCTGGTCAACGTCTCGGGGCGTTCACCCAAAACCACGCTGTTCGGCCAGACCTACGACAGCCCGTTCGGCATTGCACCGATGGGCGGCACTTCGCTCGCGGCGTTTCAGGGTGATCTGGCGCTGGCGCTGGCCGCGGCCGCGAAAAACGTGCCGATGATCCTGAGCGGCGCATCGCTGACGCCACTGGAGAAAGTACGTGAAGCTGGCGGTCGCCATACCTGGTTCCAGGCTTATCTGCCCGGCGACACCACGGCGATCACCGAACTGGTCGAGCGCGTGGCGCGTGCCGGCTACGAAACACTGGTGCTGACGGTGGACATCCCGGTGGGTGCGAACCGCGCTTCCCATTTTTCCAATATCTTACATGGAGGCGTCCGTCTGAAATACCTCGACACCCGCGATGCCGAAGATCTCGCCGCCGCGCACCTCGAGTTCGAAGTTCGCGACGGTCGTTGTCCCCCGGTCGTCGCGGACCGTGAGCCCCGAGACCGACAGCCGGACGGCGCCGGGGCGCGCGGGCTGCTTCTCGATTTCGAAGATCACGTCGCGGCCGACCATGAGGGTGGTCCGCTTTGAAAGGCTCCAAATGGGTAACGCCCGCCTAGGTAAAACCTAGGGGCCATCGAAAACGTTCTCCCAAAACCAGCGCAGGAGAGCGGC
>JANNHN010000142.1:0-9052 GCA_031404395.1 Betaproteobacteria bacterium | reverse complement strand
GATTTCCGGGTCGGGTGGCCCGATGTACTCCTTCGCCGGTTTCACCGCACCCTTGAACAGCCGCAGCTTCGAGCTGCATCCATCGGCGACCAGCGTGTCCGGATGAACGCGCCTGCCGATGAGTTCCAGGACAGCGCCGGGTGATTCCTGCTTGATCTGATCGACGTCGAAATGTTCGTAGGCGCCGCTGAGCTTGCCCGAGGGACACTTTTTGTCCAGCCCGACGATGTTGGATACCGTCGCCGGTTCGTTCTGTATTCTGGGTGAGCCGACCAGCACATTCTTTTTCCGCTGCCAGTCAAAAGACAGTTTCACGCGCTCGACCACATCGGCGTAGAGGTCCGCGTCGACGGGGGGGATTTGCACGTTCTTTTTTCTGAACTCGCCGATCACCTCGTAGTGGACGATCTGAACTTTGGCCCATTTCTCCACTGCGGCCGCGTCCAAAGCCTGCGCGGCGACGGTCACGGGCGCGAGAGTGACTACAGCTCCCGCAAGCGCGGCGATCAATCCGGTCTTCATGCGCTTCCCCCCCCGAACTGGATGGCTGTCAGTATAAAGTGAAACAAAGCATCGAAGGGATCAGCGCACTCCGGTACTGTGGTGCTATTCCCGGGTCTTGGAGTTACCATCGAATATTACATTGCACCAGCGAGGCGCCGGCTTGAAACCCGTTAAGTCCTATCGCAATCCGAAGTTCATGCACGGCCCGGAGGCGCGCGTGCTGCGCATCCTCGCGGAGTATCTCGAACCGAAAAGCCGCCTCGATGCTGAAGGCGTGGAGGACACCATCGTGTTTTTCGGGTCGGCGCGTCTCCCGCCGGGCTCGACATGGTACGAAGCGGCGCGCTTGCTCGCGTTTCGCCTGACGCAGTGGTCCAAGGGGCTGGGTCCGGCCGGCCAGCGTCGTTTCCTCGTTTGCACCGGCGGCGGGCCGGGCATCATGGAGGCCGCCAACCGCGGCGCCTCGGAAGCGCGCGGTCGCAACGTCGGCCTGACTATCTCCCTGCCGCACGAAGAGGCTGCCAACGCGCACGTCACGCGTGAACTGGCGTTCCATTTTCATTACTTCTTCATGCGCAAGTTCTGGCTCGCCTACATGGCCAAGGCGATGATCGTGTTCCCCGGCGGTTACGGCACGCTGGATGAACTCTTCGAAACGTTGACGCTGGTGCAGACGAAGCGCATGACCAAACGCATGCCGATCGTGCTGTTCGGCACGGAGTACTGGCGGGAGGTCATCAACTTCGACGCGCTGGTGCGCCATGGCACCATCGACGCCGCCGATGTGGATCTCGTTCACCGCACGGACTCGGTGGATGATGCCTATGAGTGGTTGATTCACCAGCTCGCCGAAGAAGCGCTCGGCAAGCCGGGCGCGATGCTCTAGCGCCGGCGCTTGTTGTCTCAATCGAATAACCGGAAGGAGAAATCATGACGCAACGCGAAGCCATCGCAGGCAGTTGTCTGTGCGGGTCGGTTCGCTTCGAGATCAGGCCGCCGTCAACGGGTTTCAGGTATTGTCATTGCACCCGCTGCCGCAAGGCGACCGGCGCCGCGCATGCAGCCAATGTCTTTCTCCCGGAGAGCCAGTTCAAGTGGCTGGCCGGCGAATCGCTGATCCGCCGTTTCGATCTGCCCGGCGCCAAGCGTTTTGCGGTGAACTTCTGCACGCAGTGCGGCACGCGCATGCCGCACAAGATCCCCGGCACGGAGAATGTCCTGATTCCGGCGGGCGTGCTGGATGCAACGCCGGACCTCAAGCCCGACAGCAGCATTTTCTGGGGATCGAAGGCGGGGTGGTTTGTCGAAACGCAGTCGCTGCCGAAGTTCGAGGAATACGGCAAGTAACAACCAAAGTGAACGGGGTCGATGTTCCGGTGCCCGATAAAAATATCAATAAAATCAATTAGTTACGATATAATAGCGGCTGACGCCACTTACGGGCTCCATTTCAGCGCTGAATTTTTTCCACCGCTACAGGTAAATATCCATGCTCCCACTGCTGTTCCAGGGCCAGGTCGCGCTGTTCGGTTTGATCATCATTGCGCTGATCATATCGCTGACGTTTCACGAGTTCGGCCACGCGATCACGGCCAAAGTCTTTGGTGACGATACTGCCGAGCGCCTGGGGCGATTGACGCTCAATCCGGTCGCGCATATCGATCCGGTGGGGCTGCTGATGGTCGTGCTGATCGGATTTGGTTTTGCGAAACCGGTGCCGACCAATCCGCGCAACTACAACTCCATCTGGGCGCAACTGATGGTCGCCGCCGCGGGTCCCATGGCCAATCTGTTGATCGCCGTGGTGGCGTGGAATTTATACCGCTACGGCGCACAGGCCGGGTGGGAGAGTTTTCTCAACCCTGCAGCAAACCAGTTTTTCAGCATACTGGTCGGCATCAACCTGTTGCTGATGGTGTTTAACCTGATTCCGCTCGGGCCACTGGACGGGCATTACATCCTGCCGTACTTCCTGCCCCGGTCGCTGGCGCAGCGTTACACGGCGTTGAATGAACGGTACGGCGGTTGGTTTTTCATGGGCTTGATCCTGTTGTCGATTCTCGGTGTGCCGATCTTCGACTCGGTATTCCGGTTCGCCATGAACCTGCTGCCGTATATCACGCTGATCTGACTTTAAAAGACTGGCGCTCCGTTCCCATATCACCGGTTTTTCCACTGCAGCGCGAGGGCTGAACAATGAAAACAATAGATATTCATGCGCACATCGTCCCGGATTCCCTGTGGCGTGCGATCGATGCCAAAAAAGACTGGCACGGCTTCAGTCACGAGGCAGGCGAGGGCCTGGGCACGATGGTCGGATGCGGCATGCGCACCCGGTTCTCCAGCCCCAAGGTGCGCTACACGCTGGAACAACGCCTGCAGGACATGGACGAGCAGAAGGTGGACGTGCAGGTGCTGTCGATCCACACGCCGCTCGTCGGCTATCAACTCGAACCGGAACAGGGCCTCGCGCTGGCGCGCGACTTCAACGACGAAATCGGCGCGACCGTACGCCGGAGTGCTGGCCGCCTCGCCGGGCTCGCGACGCTGCCGGTGCAGGACGTGAAGCTGGCGATCGACGAACTCGAGCGCGCGGTGATGAAGCTGGGCCTGAAAGGCGCGTCGCTGGACACCAACGTCAACGGCGAGCAGTGGGACGAACCCAAGTTCCTGCCTTTTTTCAAGGCGGCCGAGCAGATGGGCGCGCTGCTGTTCTACCACCCGCAGCCGCAGAACAACTTCCTGATGCAGCGGACCAAACGCCACGGGCTGAACAACAGCCTCGGCGTGATCCTCGACGACGCGATCGTGACCGCGGTGCTGATCTGCAGCGGCGTGCTGGAGAAGTGCCCGGACCTCAAGGTCTGCATCGCGCACGGCGGCGGGCCGGCCTGCTATGCGATGGGACGGCTCGACCGCAACTGGCACGACCGGCCGGCGACGCGCAGCACCCCGAAACCGCCGAGCGCGTACCAGAAACAGCTCTACTACGACACCGTGACCGGCGGCGAGGCAGCGCTGCGCTTCCTGCTCGACCAGGTCGGCGCCGACCGCGTGGTGCTGGGCAGCGACTGGCCGTTCGTGCCGTGGCATCCGTCGCCGGTAGCGTGGGTGCAGAACCTCCAGTCGCTGACGGCGGCGGAGAAGGAAAAGATACTCTGGAAAAATCTTGCGGAGTTGCTCGACATCCGCTGAACGGGGCCGACGCGCCTATGGCATACTTGCCGCCGCGCCGTTTTCGAACATTGAGGGGGGGAAACTCATCATGTCCATCAGCTATAAGGATGTCGGCGAAAACCTTCGCCGTATAGTGATCTCCGGTCGTCTCGACATACCGGGCACCGAAGGGGTCGCCGCGCAACTCGTGGAACTGACCGCAGCGCCGAAAAAAGGCGTGGTCGTCGACTTGTCCACCGTCAAATTTCTCGCCTCGATCGGCATACGCGCACTGATTACCAGCGCCAAGGCGGTCCAGAAGCGCGGGGGGAAAATGGTGCTGGTCGTCAATGACAGCTCGACAGTCATGATGAGCCTCGAAGCCACCGGGGTCGATCAATTGATTCCGGTGTTCAAGAACGACTCCGATGCCGAAAGGGCAGCTGTCGCCTGACCGGTGGAGACCGAGCTGTCTGTGTCGCCAGGGTTTGACGAACTCATGATCGGCGCCAATGGTGCGGAGGTGCGGCGCGCGTCGGAATGGCTCGACACGATCTGCCGGCAGCGTGACGTACCGAAAGCGCCGGTCGAGCGACTCGTGCTGTGCCTGAACGAGGTGCTGGCGAACGTCATTGCCCATGGCGGCGGGACGGCGCTGTCGTCGCCGATCAGGCTGCTGTTGGAGATCAGGCTTGATCCGGACGGCAGCAAAGCCGGTGTGACGGTATCGGATGCCGGCACGGCGTTCAATCCCCTGTCCGTCGCGAAGAAAATATTGCCGAAAACGCTGGCCGAAGCTTCGCCGGGCGGGCTGGGACTGGTGATGATCCATCGTTGCGCTGACTGGCTGGACTACCACCATGAAGATGGACACAATCATCTGACGTTCGGCACGCGCTGGAAGTTGCCATGACCCCCCCCGCGACCACGCATTTCCGTCGAGAATCCGATCGCAGGATTGCGAACAGTTCAATCGCGGAGGAACGGCGACGTGGCGCCCGGCGTGACCAGGGCATTCAGTGGATTAACCTGTTCCGGGACGCCGACCCGCGCGACCTCGATGCGGCTCTTGTCGATTGCGAGGTGTTGCTGCTGCCTGCGGGCACGCCGCTGCTGCGTACGGGCGAGGCCAACCGCAATGTCTTCATACTCCTGTCGGGCAAGCTGGTCGCCCAGCTGGGGGAAGACCCGAACCCGGACACCGCCATCGAGATCTTTCCCGGCGAGTGCGTCGGCGAACTCTCGGCCATCGACGGCAAGCCCATCTCGGCGCAGGTGCTTGCGGATTCGGATGTGCGCGTGCTCCGGCTCGACCGCGAGGTGTTCTGGAACCGCCTGATGCTGCTGCGTGGTGTCGCCGAAAATCTGATGACCACCCTGACCGAGCGCATGCGTCGTGCCAACAAGAAGGCCCTCGCTGCGCAGCGCGAACGGCTCGAGCTCAAACATCTCAAAAAGGAACTCGAAGTCGCGCGCCAGCTCCAGGCCAGCATGCTGCCGCTGCAGCGGCCATTGTTTCCGTGGCGTTCGGACATCGAAGTATGCGGTTTCATGGAGCCGGCCTCGAAAATCGGAGGGGATCTGTTCGACGTATTCTTTGTCGACAACCGCACGCTGTTCGTCTGCATCGGTGATGTTTCGGGCCACGGCATCGCGGCCGCGCTGTTCATGGTCCGGGTGATCGGACTGCTGCGCATACTGGCCATGGATACGATGCGGCCGGAGGCCATTCTTGAAACACTCAATGATCGCCTGTGCATCGGCAATGACACCAACCTCTTCGTGACCCTGTTCTGCGGTTTTCTCGATGTGCAGAGCGGCAGGTTCGTCTACTCGAACGGGGGGCATTGTGCGCCGATGGTGTGCACCGATCGCGCTGCGGCGCTGCTGCCGCTGCCGAAGGGGATGCTGGCCGGCGCGGCGAGCGGCAGGCACTACTCCAGCATGGAGTACAACCTCGCGCTCGGGGAAACGCTGCTTTGCTATACCGACGGCGTGACGGAAGCGGAAAACCAGGCCGGCGCCCAATTTTCCGAGGAAGGCTGTCTCGAATTGCTGCGCCGTGGCGCGACGAACGCGCTGCCCGCGCTCCTCGATTCCCTGTATGAAAAGGTGGTCAGCCACACCGGCTCGAAGCTGCTGGCGGACGACTGCACGATGCTGGCCGTGCGCCGACTGGTGCCGGACCGCTGATCTGCAGCGGTGTGCCCGACCAGTGCCCGGAACTCAGGAACAGCCGTCACTGACGGCGGCGGAGTAGAAAAATATCCTCTGGAAAAAATCTCGCAGCGCTGCCCGACATCCGCTGAGCGGGGCGCTCAGCCGCAGCTGTTGCCCCCCGTACAGCCCGGTACACAAGCCTCGGAACTTGGAATATAGGCGCGGGTACTGTCCAGCCGGGTGTCGTGGTAGCTGACGCCGCTCGACATCCGGCACTCACTTTTGCACATCGGGGCACCGGGTTTGGGCGGCCCGGCGCAAAAGCGCGTGTAGCCATCGCCAACTTCGCAGCGGCTGTCGCGGCCGCAGGTTTCCCAGGACTCGTCGACCGCTGCTGCGCGCCGGGGTGCCGGGGCTTGGGCTGTTGTTGTTGTTGTCGTAGTCGTGGTTGCGGCGACGGGTGCCGGCACCGCGCGCGCGCGGCCGGCATCGCTGACGATGGCGCCCAGTGAGGGCTGCGGCAGCGTACCCTGCTTGATTGCCGCATAGTTTTGCGCCGTGGCCCCGGCAATGGCGATCACACCCATCAGCAGGCCGGGATCAGCCCGGGCTGCTGCCAGTTTGTAGTGCCATGAGTACCGGAGTGGATATCTTTTCCTGGTATACGCAGGCTAAGATCAATCGCTCAAAAAGAAACCTACTCCGGCACCTTTGGTCTCATGTGGTGCTGCTGTTTGCCGCGCCCCGTGGGGGCGGCGGTGCTGCCCTCAGAAGCCTGCAGAATCAGTTGGCCTTGCTTTTCACCAGCCGCGGCGCTGTAACCGGATCAAAATCCACCCAGTCACCATTGAGCCATTCGCCATCCGCCTGCTCGATATCCACCGCGCCTTCAGTGCGCAGGGTGTCGATCACGCGCTTTTCGTTCGTCGGATCCGCAATGCGTACTGACAACATCACCCCGCCCGGGCGGTTGTCGGGGGCATGCAGCTTGCCATCATCATCGCCGAGTCCTTGCAGTGCGCCGCCCAACGATCCAACATAAGCGCCGGTTGCCGCAGCGGCGAGCGCGACCACCGGGCCGCCCAATGCGCCAACCGCACCTGCGGCAAGTCCTGCAGCAATGGCCGTGCCCACCGCCGATTTCTCCGCGCCTTCGGCGCCGGGATCTGCATCTTCGTCGCCACCGAGGGCATAGGCGTCGTGCTGACCTGGCGGATTATTGTGAAAAATACAGATGTCCGCAGTGTCGATATATTGCCCAAGCAATACCGCCACGGCGTCAGCGCTGTCTTTTGACTGGAATCGTCCTGCGATGATGCGTTCCATTGTATTGCCCTTTCGCGCCGCAGCATTGATTGGCCGGGCAGGGAATTTCAAGTGTTTATCGATTAAGGAGAGCCAGATATCCGGGATGATATTGCTGCATGCCATCGCGATATTCTGTTCGTTATCGTACGCAAGGCGGGCGAAACCATTACTTGACGCATTGATATGGGGACTACGAAATGGGTCGGTGCCGCAATGACGCATCCTCAGGAAAAAATCACTGATTTCCCGCCCATCCCGGCGAACGCATCGCTGCGGCAGGTAAGCACGGAAATACCCCAACAATGGGCGGACAAAATATCAATAAAAACAATTGGTTACAATATAATGGCGGCTGACCTATTTTCGGACTGGCCGCATTAATTCTTTTCCGCGCTGCAGGCCTATTCCACGCGGATGTTGGCTTCCTTGATGACGCGCGCCCACTTCTCGATGTCGGCACGGAGATAGGTGCTGAACTCGGTCGGCGTGTTGGTTACCGGAACAAGACCGCTCCGGGCGAGTTGCTTTTCCACTTCGGGCGCGTGCATGAACTTCACCACTTCGGTGTTGATGCGCTGAATGATCTCCGGCCTGACCCCCGCCGGCGCGAACAGGCCGTACCAGGTGTTGACGACGAGCTCCGGCATGCCGGCCTCACGCGTGGTTGGCACATCGGGCAGCGTGGGCACGCGCTCCGGCACCAGCACCGCCAGCCCGCGCAGCCTGCCGCTGGTGATGAAGGGGATGGTCGCGGGCACGGTCACCATCACCATCTCCGCTTCGCCGCCGAGGATGTGGGTGAGCGCGATGCTCGCGCCCTTGTAGGGCACGTGCAGGATGTCGACCTTGGCCAGCGATTTGAACAGCTCGCCCGCGAGGTGGTTGGAAGAGCCGACGCCGCCGGAGCCGAAGCTCATCTTGCCGGGGTGTGCGCGCGCGAGTTTGACCAGTTCACTGAGGTTTTTCGCCGGCACCGAGGGATGGATGACGAACACATTGGGCACCGTAGCCAGCAGCGAGATGGTGGTGAAGTCGCGCAGCGTGTCGTAGTTGAGCTTCTTGTAGAGATTGGGGCTGATGGCGAGCGACGGGCTGGTCAGCAGCAGCGTGTAACCATCGGTCGGCGACCTGGCTGCCAGCTCGGCGGCCAAGTTGCCGCCGGCCCCCGGCCGGAAATCGGGTACCACCGGCTGGCCAAGTGCTGCGCCCAGTTTTTCCGAAACCAGCAGCCCGAGGATCTGCGAGGCGCCGGTCGGAAATGCCACGATCAGGCGGACGTTGCGCTCAGGGTATTTCTGCGCCGCGGCCGGCAGCGAGACAGCGAAGGCCAGCAGGGCCAGGCACAGCGATGCTCTAGCGGCAGTCATGGTGGTTCTCCTCCCACAGATCACAACAGGACAAACTCAGGGGTGCCGGGTTTTTGTTCTCGCGGCTTGCTTAATATAGCGTGTCGGCCCTTTTAATGAGCAGACAAAAATATCAATAAAAACAATTGGTTGGAATTTCAAAGTCCTTATCATTTAGGCTTAGAAACGTGTATTGGCGCATATGAAATTCCGGTATTGTTTTCTTGCCCTGAGTTGGCTATTGGAACTGTAGCAAGGAAGAATCAAAGGGGTCAGCTCAGGTTCGATATATTTTCCGTGCGTGAGGGCATCTTGAACCTGTCCCATTTAATTCTTTAATTTCGGAGAGCTACAAAGCGCGAAACGCCGACGCAGCGAGCCGGGTTCAGTGCCGTGTCACGCAGCATTATCTAATCGCAGCCACATGCGCCGCTCGCGTCGCGTGCCGCACCGCCTTCCGTCTTGTGACCGTCCCTTTTCCACCAATCCAGGCCGCCCATGAGTTCTTTGACCCGAAAGCCCAGCTTCGTCATGTTCATGGCGCCTTTGGTTGATGCGTTGCAGCCTATGCCGTCGCA
>JANNHN010000141.1:0-3894 GCA_031404395.1 Betaproteobacteria bacterium | reverse complement strand
CCGTAGCCCGGATGAAACGAAGTGAAATCCGGGGAAGTAAACGCGCCATCCCGGACTCCGCCCTACGCGCTCTGTTATCCCGGAATGCGCTGCCACCCAAGGTGACTTCCTTCGGGGCGCGCTTCTTGGGCTACAAAATGTGATGCCGGCCCTGCTCAGGCCTGTGAATACATCCTGCGTCCCGGCGTCGGCAGTTCCGCGCTGAGAATAGCACCGCCCTCGGAATCGACGATATACAGCGTGTGCGGGTCTTTTACGCCGTACGCGCAATTCGTCACCACGTCGGAACCCGGCGAGTCGATGCGGTACAACGGTTCGCCACGGTGATTGAACACCCATACCGCGCCCATGTCCGGGTGCGCCACCGCCAGCCCGTCGTCATCATCAATCGCCATGCCATCGGGGCCGCGCCCGCCGGATAGTTGGATGAACACGCCCATGCGCGTCACCGTGCCGTCGGGCAGCAACGGCAGGCACCATACCGCGTTGGCGCGCGTCACCGCGACAAACAGCGTGTTCTCCGTCTTGTTCAGCACCAGCCCGTTCGGGCTGGGGAGGCAGTCGGCGATGCGTTCCAGCTTGCCGTTGGCGCGCAACCGATAGACACAGCCCGTCGGATTCTGCAGACCGGTCTGACCCTGATCGGTGAAATACAGATCGCCGTTGTTGGCGAACACCAGGTCGTTGACACCCTTGAAAGTCTCGAGGTTGCAGCGGTTGATGAGGGTTTCAATACGGCCGCGCTTCGCGTCGAGCAGCATCAGGCCGCGCTTGTGATCGGTCACGAAAATCCGCCCGTCCTTGTGGATTTTCAGGCCGTTGGGCTCGCCGTCATATTCGACGACCAGATCCCACGCGCCATTGGGTGAAATGCGGAAAATGCGGCCGAAGGGAATGTCTGTGACATAGAGATTGCCCTTGCGGTCAAACGACGGTCCTTCCAGAAAGCAGCCGCCGTGCGGCGCGGGCCGGCCGGCGGCGAGACGCTCGGCGGATACTTTGGTGCGGCGGAATTTTTTCGGCAGCTCGGTGAAGACTTCGGCAGTGATGCGTTCGGGCGGGGTAAAGAAGCTCATGGCTGGCATGTGGACTTGAAGAAAAAGTGAACAGGGATTGTATGCCAGAATCGGCGAAACGCTCCCGGTCCATGTCATGAAAAAACCGCTCGAAGTTTTGCAAATCTATCCGCGCCACGACTACACGCTCAATGGCGCGCTGGCGAGTCGTGCCGGGGGTGATCCGCAGCGTCCGTTCATGCTTGTTGGCGGGCGCACGTGGGCCTGGGGGGAGTTCATGCAGACGGTGGGTGCCGCAGCGCGCATGCTGGCGGCGCGCGGCATCGGCCGTGGCGACCGCATGGCGGTGATGGCGCGCAACGGCGACGGTCACGTGCTGCTGCTGTTCGCGCTGGCGCGGCTGGGTGCGATCATGGTGCCGGTCAATCCCGAGTTCGGCGTCGAAGAAGCGAAGTACGTGCTGCACCATGCCGAAGTCAGCGCGGTAGCCGCGACGCAGGACACGCTGGCGGTGGCGCGCGCCGCGGCCGCCGGCCTGAAAACACCGGCGTGGTTTGTCATGCTTGATGTGGCGGTTGACGGTGCGCCGCTACTCGACGATCTGCTCAAACAGTCGTCACAGACAGCATTGCCCACCGACATCACCGGCGAAATCATTACGGGCGAAAGCACCTGTCTGATCGTCTATACCTCCGGCACCACCGGTTTTCCGAAAGGCGCGATGCACAGCCAGCAGAGTTTCGTCACCTGCGGCGAGGCGTTCATGCAGCGGGTTTACCTGCAGGACGACGACCGCGTGATGATCGTGCTGCCGCTGTTCCACATCAATGCGCTGTTCTATTCGCTGGCCGGCACGCTGGCGGCAGGCGCGGGCATGGTGATCATCCCGAAGTTTTCAGCATCGACGTTCGGCAGACGGCGGTCGATAGCGGCGCGACCCAGGTCAACATCATCGAGGCCATCGGCAGCATCCTGAAAAACCGCTCGCGCAGCGAGTTTCGCCCGGAGCACCGCATCACCAAGGTGTACGGCGTGCGCGCGAGCATGGACGAGACCTTCAAAAATGATTTCAAAGTCCCGCACCGCATCGGTGGCTATGGCATGACCGAAATACCCGGCGTCACCTGCAACCCATTCGAAGGATTGCAAACGTTGGGCAGCATGGGTCCGGTCGGGCAGCACCCCGATCCGGCGCGACCGTGGGCGCAGTGCCGCGTGGTCGATGACCAAGGCCGCGACGTGCCTGCCGGCGAACCGGGTGAGCTGTGGGTCAAGACGCCGATCATCATGCAGGGTTATTTCCGCGATCCGGAGCAGACCGCAGGCGCGTTTCACGGCGACTGGTTCAAGACCGGCGACCTGGTGCGCGTGGATGCGGATGGGTATTACTTCTTCATTTCACGCAAACGCGACATCATCCGTCGCCGCGGCGAGAACATTGCTGCTGCCGAACTCGATCGCGTGATCGGGGAGCATCCGGCGGTCGCCGAAGCCGGCACGATTGCTGTGCCATCGGAACTGGGCGAGGACGACATCTTTGTGGTGGTTGCACCTAAACCGGGCGCGAAAGTCACCGCTGAAGAAATCGCCGAGTGGTGCCGCGCACGGCTCGCGCCGCAGAAAGTGCCGCGCTATGTGGCCTTCATGGATGAACTGCCGCATACGCCCACGCACAAGATCGCCAAGGCGGTGCTGCGTGGTGATGCGGCGCTCAGGGCGCGGGCGGTGGATTTGCAGGGCGTAGCTGGGCAATAATTTTATAACTAATTGTTTTTATTCAATTATTTATTTGTAATTCACTGCAGTGGTGTAGTGGGTCAGCTTGCCGTTGATCGTGCCTGCGCTAACAGGTTATGATGTGTCTACGTGTATACACATTGGAGGCTTGTCATGAAGCTGCAACTGGCGAAATGGGGTAACAGTCTGGCCGTCCGGTTGCCGGTGGAATGCACGCGGTCGGCAGGTCTGAAAGAAGGTGACATAGTCGAGGCGGAAGTGTCCCAGTTGGGCGAAATCACACTCAGGCCGGCCCAGTCGTTTGACAAGGCCGCTTTCATCAAACGGATACGCAAGCTGCGGACGGGTGTTCCGCAAACGGAAGCCACTGTCGAAAAAATGCGCCGCGAGCAACGCTACTGATGATCTATCTGGACACCAGCGCCGCAGTGCCGATGTTCATCCCGGAACCGGCAAGCGATGCGGTCGATGCGTGGTACGAGGCCTGCACCGAGCCGCTGATCGCGTCAGACTGGATATTGACCGAGTTTGCCAGCGCCTTGTCCATCAAGGAACGGCGCGGGGAGGTCACGACCAAACAAGCCCGGGCCGCGTGGAAGGATTTCACGGCATTCTGCAACGCAGGCATCCGGCTGCTGCCGGTGACCCGGCAGGCATTTGAAAACGCCGCCAACATGACGCTCAATGCAGCAAGCGGCTTGCGCGCGGGAGACTCCCTGCACCTGTCAGTGGTGCTGGAAGCAGGTGCCAGTGGAATTGCAACCGCCGATGCGGTTTTGGCAGAGAATGCCAAGGCAAAAGGATTGGATGTAAAACGGTTTTGATTGTTAGTCTGCTGGCGCCCCAGTGGTTGCCCGCCCGCAGAGAAAAAGTAGTTTGCGGCAACGGCAGGTTCGGGGGGCATAACGGGAGGGAATCATCGAACGCAAATCCATAGGCTTGGCCGTCATCGGCTCCGGGCGCATCGGCGGACTGCGCGCGCAACTCGCGGCCGGGCATCCCGCGGTGCGCTTCATTGCGGTGGCGGATCAGGATCCGGGCAAGGCTGCGGCGCTGGCGAAAAAAACCGGCGCGGCGGTGCATGGCGCGGACAACAATACAATCATCGCGCACCCCGAAGTCAACGCGGTGATCGTCTCGA
>JANNHN010000140.1:0-2789 GCA_031404395.1 Betaproteobacteria bacterium | reverse complement strand
TTTTTACTTTGGGTGCGGTCGCCAGAATATGGCGTCTCACCGGTGACGGAATCGCGTTTCCTGCGTCAATAATGGCTTGCGGATCAATGTCGCCGACGGCGGCCAGCAATGCACATCCCTGATCGAAATCCTTGTCTGATTTCGGCGACGAGGTGGATCGCAATTGCGATATCAGCAGCTTGTGGAGCGCCATCCGGTGTGGAACCGGCACACGGATGCTGCAGCATCCCTCGCGCGCGATCAAAGTGGCCATCTGCGTTTCTGCGAGTAGATAGCGCAGGTAGGGAAGGCCGGTGGCATGGGCCTTCAACTCAGGGACCGGGATGACCGGGA
The DNA here is from genome assembly GCA_031404395.1 of Betaproteobacteria bacterium. GTDB lineage: Bacteria > Pseudomonadota > Gammaproteobacteria > Burkholderiales > SG8-41. Next base: position 2,456 of record JANNHN010000140.1, on the reverse strand, counting down.
AATCCTCACCCGTGGACGGAACGAGCAAATCCACATGAAATCTCGATCTCCCGGCCTGTTTATAAGAAGTTGAAGGCTCCTTGCGATTGAGTCGCGGCGCCTCGACAAAATCAACACCGGAATCTCTCAGCATGCCGAGGAAGCTTTCCCTTTCTTCCGGCGGTGAATCAAAGGCAAGAGGTTCGCTGCGTGCAATATCGATGTCCTCCGTGCTGTAGGAGGGTGCGCGTATGCCCAGATGGTTCAGCAGCGCGCCATAGGCATGCGAGCCGATCAACGTTCCGCCGGCGTGGAATACCTGGTGATTGTGCAGGCTCGCAATGGTCGCGTAGGTTTTGGGGTCGGCAAGATTGTAATGTTCACGCCCCAGAAGTCGCAGCGATGGAACCAGTTCTTTGAGTTCCGCGATTCTTGTCCGCAGGTCTTCAGCTTTCGCGTCGGCGTCAGGGGCGCCGACTGGAGCGGCTACGTATTTTTCGCGCTTCTTGCCTTCGCCATCGTAGAACTGATGCGAGTAGAACAAAACACCACTGGCATTCCTGCGCTCAAGGATGGTGCCGGCGGTGCCGACAAATACCCGGCCGGTTTGTTGAGCATAAGACTGAATGTCGGAATAAAGGCTCGTCAGCAAGCGCTCATGCTTGATATAGACGGGGCGATTCATGCGTGCTCTGGCGGAAGAATCCACTGACTTTTGATTCTGACGGATACCAAAGTATCCGTCAAGTTTTGATTTTGGCGGATACTTTGCCTTGCGCAAGGCGTTTACACCATCAGGGGGGATCAGGCTGAGCCTTGCTTTTCTGCTGTCGAGTGCTACCCTTGCACGCCAAGGTTTCCATTTTATTCAATAATAACATAGAGATACAGCGCAAATGCCGCGCATCCTGCTGATCAAAACTTCTTCGCTGGGCGATGTCGTGCATAACCTGCCCGTGGTCGGCGATATAGCCGCTGCAATTCCCGGCGCGGTCATCGACTGGGTCGTTGAAGAGTCCTTCGCCGCGATCCCGCAACTGCATCCGCGCGTTGCCCGCGTGTGGCCGGTCGCGGTGCGGCGCTGGCGGCGGGCATTATGGAATCCTGCGGTATGGGGCGAGGTGCGTGCATTCATCCGTGAATTGCGCGCTCAGTATTACGATGCCGTGATCGACACCCAGGGTCTGTTGAAAAGCGCCTGGATCACCGGTCTCGCGCGCGGCACGCACCACGGCCTGGACCGGGCGAGCGCGCGCGAACCGCTGGGTTTGTTTTATGACCAGACTCATGCGGTGCCATGGGGGCAGCATGCCGTGGAACGCAACCGCAGTCTCGCCGCACAGGCGCTGGGCTACACGCCGGCGGGCGCGCCGCAGTACGGCATCGTCGCTGTGCCGCAGGCGTTCAACTGTCTGCCGTCGTCTGCCTATGCGGTGCTGTTGCATGCCACCAGCGCCGAACGCAAGCTGTGGGCGGAAGAACACTGGATTGCACTCGGGCGGGTGCTGGCCGCGCATTCCGTGATCAGCGTGTTGCCCTGGGGTGATGCCACGGAGCGCGAGCGCAGTGTGCGGCTCGCGGCGCAGATCCCGCAGGCCGTCGTGCCGGATCGTTTTGAGTTGCATGCGCTGGCCTCGCTGCTGGCCGGTGCGCGGGTGGTGGTGGGTGCAGACACCGGGCTGACGCATCTCGCCGGCGCGCTGGGTGTGCCGACCGTGGGCATTTACTGCGCGACCAATCCGGCGGCAACGGGTTTGTACGGCTGCGCCCGCGCGCTGAACCTCGGCGGTGTCGGTGCGGCGCCGGGGTCGGGCGAGGTGGTGATGGCGGTGAGGGCGATGTTGCGGTAATTGGTGAATGGTAATTGGTGACTGGTAAAACCGAACCGGCACGCCCACGCCAATACCAATTACCATTCACCAATCACCCATGCGCTTCCTCTACACAATACTGTTGTATGCAGCGATGCCGCTGGTATTGCTGCGCCTCGCCTGGCGTGCGCGGCGGCAGCGCGGGTATCTGCAGCATGTGGCGGAGCGCTTCGGATTCCATGGCGCTGCGCACGCGGCGCAGCCGTGCATCTGGGTACACGCAGTTTCTGTCGGCGAGACCCGCGCCGCGGAGCCGCTGATCCGCGCGCTGCAGGCGCGTTATCCGCAGCATCGCATCCTGCTGACGCACATGACACCGACCGGACGCGAAACGGGCGAGTCGGTTTTCGGCGGTGAAGTGACGCGCGCGTACCTGCCCTACGATTTGCCCGGCGCGGTGGCGCGGTTTCTCGATCATTTCCGGCCGGTGGCGGGCGTGGTGATGGAAACCGAGGTCTGGCCCAATCTCCTCCACGCTGCAGCGCGCCGCGACATACCGCTGTATCTGGTCAATGCACGATTGTCGGAGCGGTCTCTGGCCGGCTATCGGCGCACCGGCGCACTGGCGCGCGATGCGCTTGCCGTATTCACGGCGATTGCTGCGCA
>JANNHN010000139.1:0-2172 GCA_031404395.1 Betaproteobacteria bacterium | reverse complement strand
TAGGCCACGTAGAACTCGAGCATGGTGAACTCGGGGTTGTGGCGGGTGGACATGCCTTCGTTGCGGAAATTGCGGTTGATCTCGAAGACTTTCTCGAAACCGCCGACGACCAGTCGTTTCAGATACAGCTCCGGCGCGATGCGCAGATAAAGCTGCATGTCCAGCGCATTGTGATGCGTGACGAAGGGCCGTGCCGAGGCGCCGCCGGGGATCGGCTGCATCATCGGGGTTTCGGCTTCGTAGTAACGGCGACTGATGAACAGGTCGCGGATGGCCTGGATGATGCGCCCGCGTTGCATGAAGACCAGGCGCGTGTCCTCGTTCATGATCAGATCAACGTAGCGCTGGCGGTATTTCAGTTCCTGGTCGGTCAGGCCGTGGAATTTTTCGGGCAGCGGGCGCAGCGACTTGGTCAGCAGGCGCAGTTTTTTCACGCGCACCGTCAGTTCGCCCTTTTGCGTTTTGAACAGCGTGCCTTCGGCGCCGACGATATCGCCGCTGTCGTAATGCTTGAAGGCTTCCAGGGCTTCAGCGCCCGTATCATCGACGGACACATAAATCTGGATGCGTCCGCTCATGTCCTGAATGGTGGCGAAGCTGGCCTTGCCCATCACGCGCTTCAGCATGATGCGGCCGGCGATGCTGACCTTGACGGCAGTCTTGACGAGTTTTTCGCTGTCGAAGCTCTCGTATTCGGCGGCCAGCACCTCGGCGAGATGGGCGCGTACAAAATCATTGGGGAAGGCGGGGCCTTTGGCGCGCAGGGCAGTGAGCTTGGCGCGGCGCTCCTCGATGATCTTGTTGGTGTCCGGAACGGCCGGTGCGTTGGGGTTTTCCATGATGTCCTGTCCGTTATAGGCCTGATTTGAGGCTGGCAGTGATGAAATCGTCAAGGTCACCGTCGAGCACGGCCTGGGTATTGCCGATTTCGACATTGGTGCGCAGATCCTTGATGCGCGACTGGTCGAGCACATAAGAGCGGATCTGGTGGCCCCAGCCGATGTCGGTCTTGGAGTCTTCCATGGCCTGCTTCTGTTCGTTGCGTTTGCGCAGTTCGAGTTCATACAGTTTCGATTTCAGCATCGCATTGGCTTCGGCGCGGTTGCGGTGCTGCGAGCGGTCGCTCTGGCACTGCACGACGATGCCGGTCGGAAGGTGCGTGATGCGCACCGCCGAATCGGTCTTGTTGATGTGCTGGCCGCCGGCACCGGAAGCGCGGTAGGTATCGACGCGCAGATCGGCCGGATTGATGTCGATTTCAATCGAATCATCGACTTCGGGATAGACGAACACGCTGGCAAACGAGGTGTGGCGGCGGTTATTCGAGTCAAACGGTGATTTGCGCACCAGCCGGTGTACGCCGGATTCGGTGCGCAGATGGCCGAAGGCGTAGTCGCCGGTGATTTTCAGCGATGCGCTTTTGAGTCCCGCGACGTCACCCGCGGATTCTTCAAGCACCTCGACGCGGAATTTCTTGGATTCGCAATAACGCAGGTACATGCGTTCGAGTATCGAAGTCCAGTCCTGCGCTTCAGTGCCGCCCGATCCCGACTGGATGTCGAGAAAGCAGTTGTTGGCGTCCATCGGATTGGAAAACATCCGGCGGAATTCCATGTCGGCGACTTTTTCGTCGAGCTTGGCGGCATCCTGCTCGACGGCGATGAGCGTGCCGTCATCCTTCTCGGTGCGCGCCATCTCGAACAGTTCCTGCGCATCGCGCAGGCCGGTGTCGAGTGTGGTCAGCGAAACGACAATGCCTTCGAGGGTTTTGCGTTCGCGCCCGAGCTCCTGCGCGCGCTTGGCGTCGCTCCACAGCGCCGGATCCTCGCTCAGCTTGACCAGTTCTTCGAGACGCTGCGCCTTGGCATCGTAGTCAAAGATACCTCCGCAGCGCCCCCGCGCGTTCCTCGAGGTCGTGCAGACGGTTGGCGATGGCGTTGATGCGTTCGGCTTCCATGATGGTTCCGCAGAAAACCGCGATTTTACCCCAGCGATGCGGCGCCGTCGCGACGGACAGGCTGGGTAGTGTGCCGCGTATCTATCCTCAGCAGAGGAATAAGCCGTGGCGCTCGGTCGGACGCAGGCTGCACATGGTGCGCAGGTCATGGGCATCGTCGCCAGACCCGGCATTCGCTCCCATGGCGTCTCCCGGATGATGGGAAGTCAGCGCAA
>JANNHN010000138.1:0-3221 GCA_031404395.1 Betaproteobacteria bacterium | reverse complement strand
CCGGAGAAGTCGGTTTGACTTTGACTAACATTACTTCACCTCCCCTTCAGCAAAGGTGATTTCCTGGCCGGCCTTGAGGCAGACATAGGCTTTTTTCCATGAGCTGCGACGACCGACAAAACGGCCAAAGCGCTTTTCCTTGCCGCGAACATTAACGATGCGGACATTCTGTACTTCAAGCTTCTCGTCTTTCTTGCTCAGCATCGTCTCGACTGCGGCCTTGATCTCCGGCTTGGTCGCATCGCTCGCCACCCGGAAAACCACCTGGTTATGCTTCTCGCCGACAAACGTGCTCTTCTCCGAGATTACCGGGGCGAGCAGAATCTGCGCCAGACGTTCCGTATTGAATGTGCTCATGCCAGCAGCTCCTCGATCTTGCCTACCGCAGCCTTGGTCATCAGCACCTTGCCGAAACGGATCAGGCTGACGGGATCGGCATGACCAACATCCACCACCATGACGTTCATCAGGTTGCGCGATGACAGCTGCAGGTTCTCGTCCAGGCTGTCGGTGATGATCAGCACATCGTCCATGCCCATACCCTGCAGTTTCTGGGCGAGCAATTTGGTCTTGGGAGCATCGATGGTGAACTTGTCAACGACGACCAGACGGTCTTCGCGGGCCAGTTGCGACAGAATCGACAGCATCCCAGCGCGGTACATCTTGCGGTTGAGCTTGTGTGAGTAGTTCTCGTCCGGCGAGTTCGGGAAAATACGCCCGCCGCCACGCCACAACGGGCTGGAGGTCATGCCGGCACGTGCGCGTCCGGTGCCCTTTTGCCGCCACGGTTTTTTAGTTGAGTGTTTTACCGTGCCGCGATCCTTCTGCGCCCGGGTGGCCAGGCGCGCATTGGCCATGTACGCCGTCACCACCTGGTGCACCAGCGCTTCGTTGTATTCGCGGCCGAACGCAGCATCCGACGCCGCCATTTTGGCGGTGGGCTTGCCCTGATCGTTAATTACGTTAAGTTCCATTGCGCGCCTCTACTTCGCCGGTGCGACGGCCTTGCCGCCTTGTTTGACAGCTGTGGGACGCCGCGCCCGTACTGCCGGGAGAACCATGACATCGCCGCCGCGCGATCCGGGCACTGCGCCACGGATCAGGAGAAGATTGCGCTCCGCGTCGATACGCACGATTTCCAGCGACTGCTGGGTACGCTTCACCGCGCCCATGTGTCCAGGCATCTTCTTGCCGGGAAACACGCGACCGGGATCCTGCGCCATGCTGATCGAACCCGGGGTGTTATGCGACAACGAGTTGCCGTGAGTGGCGCGGTTTGACGAAAAATTGTGGCGCTTGATGACGCCGGCAAAACCCTTGCCTTGCGATACGCCGGTTACATCGACGTACTGCCCGACCTGAAAAATGGTGGCCGACACCGCGCCGCCAACCTTGAGCTCCGCCAGCTTGTCAGGCGCAACCGTAAACTCGCGCAACACCCGCCCGGCTTCCACGCCCGCCTTGGCGAAGTGACCGGCTGCCGGCTTGCGCACACGCGACGCGCGGCGTTTGCCGAACGCGAGCTGCACGGCCGAGTAGCCGTCGGTTTCCGGGGTCTTGATCTGGGAGACGCGATTGTTCGATACGTCAACGACGGTCACGGGAATGGTATCCCCGTCATCGGTGAAGATCCGCGTCATGCCGATTTTACGGCCGACTAATCCTAAGCTCATGTTTTAATTACCTTTTTATTAAAGGTGCCGACTGCAATTGGCCGACAAATCCATTCGTGAATGCCGCCGCCTGGGCGTCGGCCTCACACCACTACAACTTGATTTCCACATCCACCCCGGCGGGGAGGTCCAACTTCATCAGCGCATCAACCGTCTTGTCCGTCGGGTCGATGATGTCCATCAGCCGCAGGTGACTGCGAATTTCCAACTGTTCGCGCGACGTCTTGTTGACGTGCGGTGAGCGCAGCAGGTCGAAACGCTGCTTGCGCGTCGGCAACGGAATCGGGCCTTTGACCACAGCTCCGGTGCGTTTTGCCGTTTCCACGATTTCCTGCGCCGACTGATCGATCAAACGATAGTCGAACGCCTTCAGGCGGATACGGATCTTCTGACTTTTCAGAGCTGCCATGATTTTTACTCGATTACTTTCGCGACGACGCCGGCGCCGACTGTTTTGCCACCTTCGCGGATGGCGAAGCGCAGCCCCTCTTCCATCGCGATGGGCTGAATCAGCGCCACCGTGATCGAAATGTTGTCCCCGGGCATCACCATCTCCGTGCCCTTCGGCAACTCGATGGAGCCCGTCACGTCCGTCGTGCGGAAGTAGAACTGCGGACGGTAACCATTGAAGAACGGCGTGTGCCGCCCGCCCTCGTCCTTCGACAGCACGTAAATCTCCGCCGTGAACTTGGTGTGCGGCGTGATCGAGGCCGGCTTCGCCAGCACTTGACCGCGCTCCACCTCTTCGCGCTTGGTGCCGCGCAGCAAAATCCCCACGTTGTCGCCCGCCTGCCCCTGGTCCAGCAGCTTCCTGAACATCTCCACACCCGTGCAGACCGTCTTCAGCGTCGGCTTCAGCCCGATGATTTCAATCTCTTCGCCCACCTTGATGATCCCGCGCTCGATCCGGCCCGTCACTACGGTGCCGCGACCCGAGATCGAGAACACGTCTTCCACCGGCATCAGGAACGCACCGTCCAGCGCCCGCTTCGGCTCCGGGATGTAGCTGTCCAGCGCATCGGCCAGCTTCATGATCGCCACCTCACCCATCTCCCCTTTGTCACCCTCCAGCGCCTTCAGCGCCGAACCGATGATGATCGGGGTCTTCTCGCCGGGAAACTCATACTTGGTCAGCAGCTCCCGCACTTCCATCTCCACCAGCTCCAGCAGCTCCTTGTCATCAACCATGTCCGCTTTGTTCATGAACACGATGATGTAGGGCACGCCTACCTGGCGCGCCAGCAGAATGTGTTCGCGGGTCTGCGGCATCGGCCCGTCGGCGGCTGACACCACCAGAATGGCGCCGTCCATCTGCGCCGCTCCCGTGATCATGTTCTTCACGTAGTCCGCATGGCCCGGGCAGTCCACGTGCGCATAGTGCCGCTTCGAGGTCTCATACTCCACGTGCGCCGTGTTGATGGTGATCCCGCGCGCCTTCTCTTCCGGCGCCGCATCAATCTGGTCATACGCCTTCGCCTCGCCGCCAAATTTCTTCGACAGCACCGTCGTCATCGCCGCCGTCAGCGTCGTCTTCCCGTGATCCACGTG
>JANNHN010000137.1:0-2324 GCA_031404395.1 Betaproteobacteria bacterium | reverse complement strand
CATCATTCGCCGCGTCGTGCGCAATCAGCACGCTGAGAGCATTGCGGCGAGTATCGCTGTCACGACGCAACACGCCAGGGCGTTGCTGAGGATCATTGCGGCGATCTCTCGATCCGCTGTGACTCAAAGTCTTAATGGCGTTATTCTAAGAACAGGCGCGGTCACGTCCGCATATTAAGATTGCAGCCCGCGCATGACTCAAATCCCGATCGCTGCGTTCCTGTGACGTAAAGTCAATCTGATGGAGACCGCGTAATCATGAAGCGCCCCAATATCATTCTGATCACTTCCGACCAGCAGCGCGCCGATTGCAACGGCTTCGAAAACCCGCACCTCAAAACGCCGCACATCGATTCGCTGGCCAGCAACGGCACGCGATTCTCCGCGTGCATGACGCCCAACCTCGTCTGCCAGCCGTCACGCGCGTCGATCCTCACCGGCTTGCTGCCGCTGACGCACGGCGTGTGGGACAACGGCGTCGATCTCGATCCGCACACGGGCGAACAGGGTTTTGCCGGGACGCTCGCCCGCGCCGGCTATCGCAGCGCGTTCATCGGCAAGGCGCATTTCGCTACCAAGTCAACATTTGCCCCGACCGGCACGCCGGAGTGCAACAAGAGCCAGGCCAAATACGGCCCGAACTGGTTCGGCCCCTACATGGGCTTCGAGTATGCGGAACTCACCGTACTCGGCCACACGCACCGCACCCGCCCGCTGGACCGTCCGCCGATGGGTCATTACGAACGCTGGTTCATCTCACGCGGCAAGGACGAAGAGGGCTACAAAATGTGGGCCCGGTCAACGCAACCCGAGACCGGCGCCGCGCAGACCTGGAGTTCGGCATTACCGGTGGCCTGGCACAGCAGCACCTGGACCGCCGACCGCACCATCGATCTGCTGACCCATCACGACAAGCAGAAGCCGCTGGCGATGTGGGTGTCGTTTCCCGATCCGCACCACCCGTTCGACTGCCCGGAGCCGTGGAGCAGCATGTACGACCCGAAAAGCATCACGCTGCCCAAGCACCGCACGATGGACCTCGAGCGCCGGCCGTGGTGGCACAAGGCACAGCTCGAAGGCGTGCCGCAGCTGGTCGATCCGGAGATGCGCAAATTCCGCGCCGAGGGTTCGCGCGTGCCGGTGCAGACCGACACCCAGCTCGCGGAAATGACGTCCAATTACTACGGCATGATCTCGCTGATCGACCACAACGTCGGCCGCATCCTCAATGCACTCGACGGCCTCGGTTATGCCGAAGACACGCTGATTGTCTACAGCACCGATCACGGCGATATGCTGGGCAACCACGGCTTATATCTGAAGGGTCCGACGCCCTACGAAGACCTGATACGCGTGACCATGGTGGCGCGCGGGCCGGGCGTGAAAGCGAACCAGGTGGTGACCGAGCCGGTCTCCACGCTCGACCTGGCGGCGACCTTCTACGACGCCGCCGGCGTGGCTGCGCCGCATGCCCTGCAGGGTCGCAGCCTGCAAGATCTGCTGGCGGGAAAATCCGCACCGCGCGACGCCGCCTGGAGTGAGTGGCATGTGCATCCCTCTCGCTGCGGCGTGGGCCTGCAGTTGCGCACGGTGCGCACCAAGACCCACAAGTGCACGTTCGAACTGGGCTCGGAGGCGGGGGAGCTTTACGACTTGAAGAACGATCCGGGCGAAATGGACAACCTGTTCGACGATCCGGGCCGCGCCAGGGTGAAGAAGGAAATGGAAGAGCTGATGCGCGCTCGTCCGGGCAAGGTGCTGGACAAGCTGGCGGAACCCATCGGCATGGCGTGACATTGTGCGACCGGCGCCGCTGCCGTATGAATCACCACAGCATTCATCACGAGGAGAAATAAATGAAAAAAACAATATTTGGTATTTTGGTGCTCAGCTTTTGCACCGCGGCCTTTGCGCAGAACTGGCCCGACCGGCCCATCCGTGTGCTGGTGGGTTTTGCGCCCGGCGGCACCGCCGATCTTTCCGCGCGCCTGCCTAGCGACATCGTGTCCAAAGTACTCGGACAGACCGTCCTCGTCGAGAACAGACCGGGTGGTTCGGGCAGTATCGCCATCGAGGCGCTGATGCGTAGCGCCGCTGACGGCTACACCCTCGTCGTTGGATCGGATTCCGCGTTCTACCAGCCGGTCATCAATCCGAAACTGCCCTACCGCGCTGACAGGGATCTGATGCCGATCGCCGTTCTTGTCAGCCAGCCGATTGTCATCGCCGTGCATCCGGCGCCGGGCTGGAAATCGATCGGCGAGATGGTCAAATCCACGAGGGCGCAGCCCGGCGAAGTGGCCTATGCGATTTCGTCTCCCACC
>JANNHN010000136.1:0-6690 GCA_031404395.1 Betaproteobacteria bacterium | reverse complement strand
CGAAAACCAGGTGATGGCCTCAACGATCGCATCGGCGTCATGCATCGCGTTTATGGCGACCAGACGCTCATGATCACTCATGCGCACGGTGTTGATCTTGTCATAAATGACTGAGCCAAACTTAATCTCGATATCTTTGTTCATTGTGCTTATCCTGACCTTTCCAGTAGTTCGCCGTCCCGGCGTTGTAATCTCATTGCTATTAAATCAATGAGTTCGGACTGAAGTATAGACTAAGGCCTGTCGTGAATGTTGCATTGCAACAGATGATAGTTTGTCACGGATCAGATGAGGTATGCTAATCTGAATGGCAATCATGTCCCAACGCCTGCCCCCACTGAATGCGCTGAAGGCTTTTGAGGCTGCGGCACGCCATTTGAGCGTGAAAAAAGCCGCTGTCGAGCTGAATGTGACGCCGGCGGCGGTCAGTCACCAGATCCGCACGCTCGAGGAATATCTGGATATCCAGCTTTTTCACCGCTACAACCGGGCGCTGGAATTGACGGATTCCGCGCGCGCCTGTCTGCCCAAGTTGCGCGAAGGTTTCGATTGTCTTGCCCAGGCCGTCGAGCGCCTGCGCACCCATACCAGCGGCGGCATGCTGACGGTCAGCGCAGCGCCTTCATTCGCGGCGCGCTGGCTGATGCCGCGGCTGCATCGCTTTATCGCGGCTCATCACGAAATCGATGTCCGCATATCGGCGCGCATGCGCCGCGTCAGTGTTGACGGCAAAACGGATGTCGCCGAGCGGGCGACCATTGAAACCTGGCTCGATGATTCAGACGTGGCGATTCTCTATGGTCACGGCCATTACCCCGGACTCGACGTACACAAGCTGCTCGCACTGACGGTGACGCCGATCTGCAGTCCGCAGGTCATGACGGGTGCGCACCCGCTGCGTACTCCCGAGGATCTCAGGCACCATATGCTGCTGCACGACGATACCGGCGAAATGTATGACGGCGAATCGTTCTGGGACATATGGCTGAAGGCTGCGGAGGTGAAAGGGATCGATACCAAGCACGGTGCCCGCTTCAGCCATGCGGTACTCGCTTTCGAAGCGGCGATGGATGCAGTCGGTGTGGTGGCATCGATGCCGGCGCTGGCCGCTGAAGATGTGGCGGCGGGACGGCTGATCATGCCCTTTGATCTGAAGGTGCCCCTGGTCTCGGCGTATTACATGGTCTGCGAAGAGCACGCCAAGACCCGTCCCGCGGTGGCGGCGTTCCGCAACTGGCTGATGGCGGAAGCGGCGAAGGACGCTACCTGAGAACGTCGCCTGAGTCCTAAACCGGTCTGGCCACCGGCCGGACGATCTGGCGGTCATCGATCGGCAGATGGAGCAGTGCCGCGACTACACCCATGCCGATGGTCAGCAGCCACATGATGGTGTAGGAGCCGGTGGCGTCAAAAACATAGCCGCCGATCCACACGCCGGCAAAACTGCCGATTTGATGGAACAGAAAGGCGAAACCCGTCAGCGTGGCCAGGTATTTCACGCCGAATACCTGTGCAATCAGCCCGCCGGTCAGTGGTACCGTGCCCAGCCACAGGAAACCGATGGTTGCGGAGAATACATAGACCGTGAGCGGCGTCACCGGCAGCGCGATGAAAATGGCAATTGCCACCGAGCGCGTCAGATACAGCAGTGACAGCAGGTATTTCTTGGTGTGCCTGCCGCCCCACCAGCCCCACAGGTAACTGCCGATCATGTTGAAGAAGCCGATCAACGCGAGGCCGATCATGCCGGTCTCCGGCGCCATTTTCTGATCGACGAGGTAGGCGGGGAAATGCACGGCGATGAACAGCAGCTGGAATCCGCACACCGTATAGGCGGTACACAGCAACAGGTAACCACGGTGGCCCGCGGCTTCGCGCAGGGCTTCACTGATCGACTGCTTGTGCAGCGAGGCCGCTTGCGCATTCTTGTCTTCGACCATGGCGCTGGACAGCGGGATGATGATCAGTATCGTCAGCGCGAGTATCGTCAACGCCTGCGCCCAGCCGAACTGGTTGATCAGCCACTGGCCGTAGGGCAGCATGACAAATTGTCCGAACGAGCCTGCGGCACCGGCGATGCCCAGTGCAACGCTGCGTTTTTCCGGCGGAAATGTGCGGCCAATGACGCCGAATATGATGGAGAAGCCGCTGCAGCCCAGTGAGGCGCCGATCAGCAGTCCGGCGCTCAGCGTGAGTTCCATGCCGGTGCTCGATACCGACATCAGATAGAGTCCCAGCGCGTAACACAGCGCGCCGGCAATCAGCACCCGTGCCGTGCCGAAACGGTCGGCAATCATGCCGGTGATCGGCTGTGAGATGCCGTAGAGCAGGTTCTGGATGGCGATGGCGAAGGCGAATGCTTCGCGACCGATGCCGAGATCCATGGTCATCGGCTGCAGGTAGAGGCCGAAGTTGTGGCGCGTGCCGAGGGCGAGGGTGAGGATCATGCCGCCGCAGAACAGCACGACGGCAGGGGTACGCCAGTTGGATTTGCTCATGACAGCACGATCAGCCCAATCGCAGAAGTCTGCATTCTAGGCGCAACCCCTTGTTGCCAAAGGCCGTAGTCCACATTTTCCGGTAAAATGCGACCCTTGCCGATCAGGGTGTAGCGCAGTCCGGTAGCGCGCCTGCCTTGGGTGTAGGAGGTCGTGGGTTCTTATGTTCGGTAATTCTGGGTTGCGGATTTAACTTCTTCCAGTTAGATCAACTCGGGGTGTGGCGCAGTCCGGTAGCGCAGGGCGTTTGGGACGCCAAGGTCGCAGGTTCGAATCCTGCCACCCCGACCAGCAAATTTGTCTTGATGATTTCTTTTTTGGTATTTCCCGCATCCAATCATGTTGTTGGCAATCGCGCTGGGCGCGTTTCTCGGTTATATCGCACTGGACCCGGTGCTGGCGCTGCCGGTACTGGCGGCCGTGCTGATCGCCAAGGGCGTTTTTGAGGTGCGTTACAGCCACCTGAAGGTGTTTAACCGTCCCTCGCCGTTTCTGCACTACTGCAAGAACCTGATGGAGCGCGACGAGGAGATTTCACATGCCGCCTTCAGCTATCTGCTGCAGTTGGTGATCTTCGGTCTGCTCGCGAGCGGCGGCATGTACGCGCTGGTGCGTTTCCTGCGCGCCTGAGCCGGCGCTCAGGATTTCAGCGCAAACGGGCTGAAATTGGTGTCGCGGTCGTAATAATCCTCGTTCTCCGCCCGTTTCAGGAAGCCCACGATCCGGTAAGTCACCGGCGTGAACACTATTTCCACGCCAACCTTGGCCAGGAACTGGGCGACCATCACCAGCAGCAGCTTGTCATCCGGAATGATGCCGGCGCCATAGAACGCCAGCGGATAGAACAGTGCCGAATCGATGGCCTCGCCGGCGATGGTCGAACCGATGGTGCGCGTCCACAGCCAGCGCCCGGCGGTGGCGATTTTCAGCTTGGCCAGCACATAGGAATTGACGAACTCACCGCAGAAGTAGGCGAACATCGACGCGGCAACAATGCGCGGGGTGTTGCCGAAAGCGATTTCATAGGCGCCCTGATGCGTCCAGAACGGCGCGGGCGGCAGCGCGACCACCACGGTCGCCATGAACGATGCGAAGCCGAGTCCGGCAAATCCGGCCCAGATCACGCGCCGCGCGCGGGCATAGCCATAGACTTCGGTGAGAATGTCGCCGAACACATAGGAGATCGGGAAAAACAGCACCCCGGCGCCGAACGTCACTACGCCGAGCAGCGGCAGATCAAGTTGCGCAATTTTCGCCGGTCCGATCAGGTTGGAACAGATCAGTATCGTGACGAATGCCGCCATCACGAATTCGTAGTAGCGGTAGTTGCGGGGAGTGGTCATGGACGGAAAAAGCGTTTAGCCACAGAGGTTCTCGATACCCCCTTGAGGGGTGCACAGAGGACACAGAGAAAATCAAGTGCAGGCACGGTCGTGGTTCGTGTGATTGCGGGAGTCAGCGGGCTTGCTTCAATTACCTGGTCTTCTCTGTGGCCTCTGTGGCTAGTTTTTTGATCTTCAATGTTGCTCAATTCAGCGGCGCCGCACAATGTTTCTGGAATCCCGGTCGCGCGGATACGGTCTTGAACCAGCGCTCAAGCTGCGGCAGCGCCGGGCGCGCAATGGGCACGTTAAACCAGCGCTGGCAGAGCACGGCGAGCGGGATGTCGCCCATGGTGAATGCGCTGCCGGCAAGGTAAGCATTTTTCGCCAGATGCGCATCGGCCATTGCCAGATAACCGGCGAGCTTCTGCCGGTTGTCCTCGACCTCGGCCATATTGCGTTTCTCCGGCGGTGTGCGCACCAGAATCCAGAATATCGGCTTCATGTGGTTCCACAGCGTGGTGCTGTACCACTCCATCCAGCGATCGGCATCCGCTGCGGTTTGCGGATCGGCCGGGCATAGCGTGCCCAAGCCGTGTTTGCGCGCGAGATAGCGCACGATGGCATGTGATTCCCACAGCACAAAACCGTCGTCGTTGATCAGCGGCACCAGGCCGTTGGGATTCATGGCCCTGTATTCGGGCGTGCTGTTGATGCCGAATTGCATGCCGGCGTCGATGCGCTCGAAAGACACACCCGTTTCCGCGCAGCACCACAGCACTTTCTGGACGTTGATGGAATTGGCGCGGCCCCAGATTTTCAGCATTTTAAATTTTCCCGCCATGGATTTTGTTATGTGGACAATAGTCTAGCAGGATGCCCGCCACGTGACGGCGGCACGCTATATAATCCACAGGCATTTACCGATTGCACACAGGAGGAACACATGGGCAGCATGATTGAACTGACCGCAGCCGACGGTCACAAATTTGGCGCGTACAAAGCGGAACCCGCAGGCAAGCCGCGCGGCGGCCTGGTGGTGGTCATGGAAATATTCGGTGTCAACAGCCATATCCGCGCAGTGGCCGACGGTTACGCGGACGATGGCTATCTGGTCATCGCGCCGGCGATGTTTGATCGCGTGCAGCGCAACTACGAGTGCGGTTATACCCAGCCGGAGATCGAAGTCAGCCGCGGTCTGATGCAAAAAGCCAGTCTGGATGACGCCATCAAGGACGTTGCAGTGTCGGTCAAGGCGGCGCAGGCCGGCGGCAAGGTCGGCATCGTCGGTTACTGCTGGGGCGGCACCGTGGCGTGGAAGGCAGCGGCCGAAGTGGCGGGGCTGGCCTGTTCGGCGCCGCATTATGGCGGCGGCATTCCTAATTACGCGACTTTGCAGGCGAAATGCCCGGTGATGTTTCACTGGGGAGAAAAAGACCAGTCGATCTCGCTGGATGCGGCGAAAAAAGTACAGGCCGCACAGCCCAAAGCAGAGCATCACTTCTATCCCGCCGGCCACGGCTTCAACTGCGATCAGCGCGGCTCGTTCGATGCCGCAAGCGCCAAACTCGCTCGCGAGCGCACGTTGGCGTTTTTGCGCAAGCACGTCGGCTGATAGCGGTTGTTCGTAAAAAAGCCGGCGCATGCGCCGGCTTTTTTATTTTTCGCTGCCGGCTTATTCTCCGGACTATGCGCGGGATTCGTCCGGAATCAGCGCCAGCAGATCGGTGACCTCGACATCCTTGCCGGCCTGGAACAGCAGCGTGCTGGCTTGGCCGCGATGATGCGTCTGGTGATTGAAAAAGTGAATCAGCAGCGTGCCGAAGTGTTTTTGCGCCGGTACGCCTTTCATGTTGGTGTAGTGGAGTACATGTTCCAGATCCTGCGCCGTCAGAGCCGCCGTCCAGCGCTCGATTGCCGCATCCAGCGCCACGCGGTGCGCGCGCAGCGCCTCCAGTTCTGCAAACAGGATCTGGTCCAGCGCCGCCGGCATGGTCGCGGCGCGCAGCATATCGAGCTCGGGATGCCGTGCCGGATGCGCGGCAAAACGCTTCAGCCAGATGGTGTCGGCGACGGCGATGTGATTGAGCGTGCCGATGATGGATTTGAAAAATGCGCCGCGATCCGCGGCCAGTTCCTGCACGGATAATTTTGCGGCTGCGTCATAAACCTTGACGTTCATCCAGCTGTTGTACGATGCCAGCAGGCGGATATGGGGGCCAGAGCCCATCGCGATATCCTAACCGGCGCCGCCGCTGGCGTGCTTGTTGAACGCCGCAAAAAACTGTTCGGCCATTTTGCGCGCGACGCCGTCGATCAGCCGCGCACCGACCTGCGCCAGCTTGCCGCCGATGCTGGCTTTGACACCGTAGGTGAGGCGGGTGGCTGCGCCATCCGCAATCAGTTTGACCTGTGCCTCGCCCTTGGCAAATCCCGCAACGCCGCCCTGGCCTTCGAAATACAGCGTGTAGGAGTCGGGCGCCTGCACTTCAGTCAGGGTCATTTTCCCTTTGAATTTGGCGCTGACTGGGCCGACTTTTGCGGTCATGGTCAGCAGGTATTCGTTGTCCGACTGTTTTTCCATGGAGTTGCAGCCGGGGATGCAGGCCATCAGCACCGCGGTGTCGTTCAATGCGTCCCAGGTGGCCTGCTGGGGCAGGGCGATCAGTTGCTCGCCGGTCATTTCCATTACGCAGATACTCCTGTTCGGGGATCCGGCAATGTTACCCCATGCGGCGCGTTACAATAACGGATCGGTAATGGTTGATTGAGGATCATTTTATGGACAGCGTTGACTTACAGGTGATCAGGACTGCGCAGGAGTGGGTCGGCAGCGGGCGGCGCGTGGTGCTGGCGACCGTCGTCAAGAC
>JANNHN010000135.1:0-4635 GCA_031404395.1 Betaproteobacteria bacterium | reverse complement strand
TCGCCAGCGTGCGTATGGTGTGAAAACCGTTGGAGTGCGCCGCCAGGCCGCGCATCGCGTGAAAGGCTACGGGGTTACCGGTCACCGTTTCGTGCTCGACTCCCCATGAATCAGTCCAGGCAATCGGCAATTCGATTTTCTGGTCGCGCGCGGTAATCCCCATTTCATGCGCCAGGCGGCAGATGCGCACAGCCGGTATGCCGGTAATTTCCTCAGCCCATTCCGGCGTGTATTCCTTGACGCGCTCCAGCAGCAACTGGAATGCCGGTTTCACCGGCGTGCCGTCATCCAGTTGGAAATCACCGAACAATGCCGGATCGGCGTCGGGCGCGTGGTTGACGACGGCGCGACCGCTGTGCCTGTCCCACCACAACTGGCCGTGCTGATATTCGGGGCTGTCATTCGCGGTCGGCGTGACGTCACGCACCGGCATCCCGCACAGCGCGCTCGCCGGATCCATATTGATCAGATAGCCGGCATTGGTATAACGCGCCAGGAAATCGCGGTCGTACAAGCCGGTATTGATAATCTCGTGGGTCAGCGCCAGCAGCAACGCACCGTCGGTGCCGGGGCGGATCGGCACCCACTCGTCGGCGATTGCGGAATAACCGGTGCGCACCGGATTGACCGAAATAAAGCGTCCGCCGCGGCGCTTGAATTTGGAGATGGCAATTTTCAGCGGATTCGAGTGATGGTCTTCGGCGGTGCCGATCATCACAAATAGTTTGGCGCGATCCAGATCAGGGCCGCCGAATTCCCAGAAGCTGCCGCCGATGGTGTAAATCATGCCGGCCGCCATGTTTACCGAGCAGAACCCGCCGTGCGCCGCGTAGTTCGGCGTGCCGAACTGGCGCGCAAACATGCCGGTCAACGCCTGCATCTGGTCGCGGCCGGTAAACAGTGCAAATTTTTTCGGGTCGGTCGCGCGAATCCTGCGCAGGCGCTCTTCCATGATGCCGAACGCCTCGTCCCAGCTGATCGGCTCGAACTCCCCGGCGCCGCGCTCGGCGCCGGCCTTGCGCCTGAGCGGCTGCGTCAGTCGCGCCGGCGAATACTGCTTCATGATGCCGGATGCGCCTTTAGCGCAGATCACGCCCTTGTTCAGCGGATGCTCCGGATTGCCCTCGATATACCGCACCTCGCCGTTTTTCAGATGCACGCGGATGCCGCAGCGACAGGCACACATGTAGCACGTGGTGTTCTTCTTTTCGAGGTGATCGGCTGCAGCCTGCGCGTGCGCGGTCATGGGTTTGCCAATGCCTTCAATGGACTGCGTCTTATTCTATGCGCATCGCCACCGCCACAGCTTCGAAAATATTTATGTCGTCATTAGAGCCTGCTGACAATGACCTTCAGTCCGGCTTGCGATCCATCCATTTGCTGACCTCAGGCATGGTCCAGGCCTTGAGGCGCCGGATAAGACGCACAGGATCGTCGTCGATCACGATCATGTCGCGATGTTCGGCACGGACAAAACGCTGCTCAACCGCGTGGTCCAGAAAAACCAGCAAAGGGTTGTAGAAGCCGCTGACATTGAGCAGGCCGCAGGCCTTGTGCTGCACGCCGAGCAGCGCAGTCGCGCCGGGAGGGGTCGGCGAGGACTGTCTGAGTCCTTGCCGCGCAGCGGCAAGGGCGAGTTCCGCAGCCCGTAGGGCGGAATAGCGCAGCGTCCCCCAAGCAACCGTGTTCGTAGTCAAGCTGTTTTTGGGACCCATCGGGCATTATTTTTCACCATGGCATTCATTTGTGAGCCGCAGCGCCCTGGTCCACGATTGTTGAACGCAGCCGCTGGCGCCCCTGCCCGCACCCCCGCTGCGCGGCACCGAGTCCGGGGCGCCCCCGGCGAAGTTATGCTGCTCGGCGGCTCACAAGGGGAGATCAATCGGCTCTCACGCGTTTGCAATGATCAATTTTCTAATGTCGTATCATCTCCATGAGCAAACAACGGATAACATTGAGACTATGAGTTTCACACTGATTGAATCCGCCACACCACGACTGACGCGCTCGGAACTGGCGGTGCCCGGCGTCAACCCGGCGTTGTTCGAAAAAGCCGCGAAGTCCGCGGCCGACGTGATTTTCCTGGATCTGGAAGATGCGGTGGCCCCGGATGACAAGCCGCAGGCGCGAAAAAACACGGTTGCTGCGCTGAACGACATCGACTGGGGCAAAAAAGTGCTGGCGGTGCGCATCAACGGTCTGGATACGCATTACATGTATCGCGATGTCGTTGATCTGGTCGAGCAGTGTCCGCGGCTGGACATGCTGGTGATTCCGAAAGTCGGCGTGCCCGCCGATGTTTATGCGCTCGACATGCTGGTGACGCAGATTGAGCAGGCGCAGGGCCGCAGCAAGCGCATCGGATTCGAGGTGTTGATCGAAACGGCGCTGGGGATGGCCAATGTGGAAGCCATTGCGCAATCCAGCCGCCGGCTCGAAGCGCTGGCTTTCGGTTCTGGCGATTTCGCTGCCTCCACCCGGGCGCGCACCACCATCATCGGCGGCCTGCATCCGGAATACGGCGTGTTGTCGGATTGCGACGCCGGGGGCCGGCGCGAATTTCACCAGGCCGATCCGTGGCATGCGGCGCAGGTGCGCCTGCTGGTGGCGTGCCGCGCCTGGGGGCTGCGACCGATCGACGGGCCGTATGGCGATTTCAAGGATGCCGAAGGTTATCTGGCTGCAGCGCGGCGGGTTGCGGCATTGGGCTACGAGGGCAAGTGGGCGATCCACCCGACGCAGATCGCAGCGGCCAACGCGGTGTTCAGCCCGTCGCCGGAAGAAATCGCCAAGGCGCGCCGCATCGTGGACGCAATGGCGCAGGCCGCGCGCGAAGGCAAGGGCGCGGTGCAGGTCGATGGGCGGCTGGTCGATATCGCCAATATCCGCATGGCACAGAACCTGCTGCAGAAAGCAGGTGCAATTTCAGGGCAATGAATGTTGCGCGGCGCTACGCGCCGGCGTGAAAACTGGCTAGACTGTTTCTCCAGCCGGTGCCATCGGCTGCTGGGTGAGGAGGAAATCATGAAAACCGTGAGCCAGTTGTTGCAGGTCAAGGGCAGCGCCGTGTTGTCGGTCACCCCGGAATCCAGCGTGTTTGATGCGCTGAAATTAATGGCCGAGAAAAACGTCGGTGCGCTGCTGGTGATGAGCGACGGCACGTTGCGCGGGATCCTGTCCGAGCGCGACTATGCGCGCAAGGTCATTCTGCTGGGCAAATCCTCGCACGAAATCGCGGTGCGCGACATCATGTCGGACAAGGTGGTGTCGGTGACGCCCGGCCAGACGGTCGATGACTGCATGGCGCTGATGACGGGCCGCCGCATCCGCCACCTGCCGGTGATCGACGGCGGCCGCATCATCGGTGTGCTGTCGATCGGTGATCTGGTGAAAGCGGTTATTGAGGAACAGCAGCAGACCATCCAGCAACTGGAAAGCTACATCAACAGTTAAATCCCGCCGGCTGTTGCCGGCCGGATGCGGCCTGCTGCGCCTGCTTCCTGTACAAAACTACCCATGAAATTCGGCGCCATCATCATCGGCGATGAAATCCTATCGGGCAAACGCCAGGACAAACATCTCGCCAAAGCCATTGCGACACTGGGCGAGCGTGGCCTTGAACTGTCCTGGACGCAGTATCTGGGCGACGATCCGGATTTGATTGCCGCCACGCTGCGCCGTACATTGGCCGGCGACGACGTGGTGTTCAGTTTCGGCGGCATCGGCGCGACACCCGACGATCACACGCGCCAGAGCGCGGCGCGTGCGGCCGGCGTGCCGCTCCTGCTGCATCCCGACGCCGCGGCCGAGATCCGCGGCCGCTTCCGCGACGATCCCAAGGGCGTCACGCCGCAGCGGCTGATGATGGGCGAGTTTCCGCAGGGCGCCGTCATCATCCCCAATCCGTATAACCGTATTCCGGGATTCACCTTCCGCAATCATCATTTCCTGCCGGGTTTTCCGGAAATGGCGTGGCCGATGCTGGCATGGGTGCTCGATCACTGCTACGCGGATGTGGTCGCGGAACGCGCAGTCGAGGCGGCCATCATCGTGCGCGAAGCGGGCGAGAGCCAGTTGATTGAGTTGATGAATGAGTGCCTGCGCGCCTATCCGGCGCTGAAAGTATTCAGCCTGCCGCGGGTCACCCCCGAGCGCTACATCGAGCTCGGTGTGCGCGGCAATGCCGCGCAGGTGGCGGAGGCCATCGCCATGCTGAAATCCGGCGTCAGCGGCCTGGGATTTCCCTGGACACCGGCGCCGGTTTGAATACAGTGCAAAGTGCAAAGTGCAAAGTGATGAGTGAGGAGCGGAAACCTGGAGCTTCGTGCTCGCTGCTGTTCATGGCAACACGGCCGTTCGCCCTGAGCTTGTCGAAGGGTGAGCGGTCCTTTTGTTAAGCAACCCAATAAAAAAAGCCCCGGATCACCCGGGGCTTTTGGTTTGCTGCCTGAAACGGATGCTTACTTCTTGGCGGCTTTCTTTACCGAGGCAGTCGCTTGCGCTGCGGTTGCTTCCAGATTGGACTGGGTGGCTTGCGCGAGTTGCTTGGCGACTTTCGACAGATTGTCGTAGGCCGAGTTGACTGCGGCGATGCCCGACTTGACTGCGGCGATACCGACTTCTGAACCGGCCGGG
>JANNHN010000134.1:0-1727 GCA_031404395.1 Betaproteobacteria bacterium | reverse complement strand
CGCCGTAGTGGGTACGTCCGGCATGACGGCGAGGCGCACCGCGCCCGTGACGGCCAGCCCCCGGAGCCGGCCTGACTTGACGAAATCGGCAATCACCACCGGATTCAGATAAGCCGTCGTGATCTGGCCGCCGAGGAGATCAGGCAATTCGGCGCCGACCGATTTGTACGGCACATCGAGTATGCGGGTGCCGCTCTTCATCTTGATCAATTCGCCCAGCAATTGGGTAATGCTGCCCGGCCCGGCCGAGGCATAGGTGAGGGCACCGGGCTTGGATTTCGCAAGACTGATGTACGCCTGGAGTGTATTGGCGGGCAGGGAGGGATGCACCACCATGACCAGCGGCGTCACGGTGAAGTGCACGACCGGCATCAATTCCCGGTTGAGCCGACAGCAGAAATCGGGATTCAGAAGATCGTTGATGGCGTTATTGACCAGCCCGAAGAACAGGATGTGGCCGTCCGGCGTGGATCGGGCTGCCAGCTGCGTGGCGATGGTGCCGTTGGCGCCCGGACGGTTATCGACGATGACCGGCTGACCGACCGCCCCGCTGAGCTTCGGTGCGATCTGGCGCACCCGCACGTCCGGTGCGCTGCCGGCGATCGTCGGCACGATGATTCGGATCGGTTTTCCGGGAAAGTTCTGCGCCTGCGCAAGACCGCAACAGACCGACAATGCAAAGAGTGCAGCGATACACTTGGCTGTCATGATTCCTCCGGTTGAAAAATACTTCAGTCTGCGGATCTAAGTCCTGTGCAACACGTTGTTAGCCAGCGCCTTCAATTTCCTGCAAGCACAGTTTTCGCAAACGCGACCGGGGTAGTGAGCTGCACCCCACAAAGTTGTGCCACGGCGGACGAATGACTTAGGAACGATCGACGATCAACCGTAATAAGAAAAGCTACGCTGTTCTTTGCGGCTTGAAATACGTGCTCGGCGTCGCCGGTGTCAGGAAGCAGTTTCTTCAAACCGGTGAACAGTGGATCTTCCCGCCTGCCGCCACCAACACCCATGAGCATGATTCTCAGCGCCGCGTGGCCTGATACAGCGGCATCACCGTCGGCAGCAGGGCTTCGATCTGCTGGATGCGGCTGGCTTCCGCCGGATGGGTGCTGAGGAATTCCGGCGGACGCCCGCCCTGATTGGCCTTGAGCATTTTCTGCCACAGCGTCACGCCGGCGCGCGGGTCATAGCCGGCGCGCGCCGACAGTTCAAGGCCGATGCGGTCGGCTTCGGATTCGTCGGTGCGGCTGAAGCGGGTGGCGATCAGCGCTTCGTAGGCGGCGCCTGTCAGGTTCGCGGCGCCGTCGCCCAGTCCCAGCAGCGCGGCACCGACGCCGATGGCCGTTTGCGCGGCAATGGCCTGCGACACCTGTTCGCGCGAATGCTCGCGCAGCGCGTGCGCAATTTCGTGGCCCATGACGATGGCGATTTCGTCGTCGCTGAGGCCCAGCCTGTTGACCAGCCCGGAATAGAACATGATCTTGCCGCCGGGCATGCAGAACGCATTCAGTTCATCGCTGGTGATGGTGTTGACTTCCCATTTCCAGCCCGGCGCATCGGCGCGGAAGGCGCGGGTCTGGGGTGTGATGCGGCTGGCGATGGCGCGCACGCGTCGTGTCAGCGCGGCGTCGGTGTTGAGTGTGCCCTTTTTAGCCGACTCGGCGGACAGCTTGCTGTAGGCCTGCGCGGCCATCTGATCCAGTTGCTGTGACGAAACCAGCAGC
>JANNHN010000133.1:0-7895 GCA_031404395.1 Betaproteobacteria bacterium | reverse complement strand
TCCGCTGTCGGACGCCACCGGCGCATGAAAAATCTCCTTGGCCAGCGCCGGCGTTATAGCCGGCCCGTCATCAACGACGGTCAGTCGCGGCCCCGCGGCCAGCACGATCGTCATCTGCAGCGCGGCTCCCTGCGCTACCTTGTACAACGCGTTTTCAATCAAGGTATCAGCAACGCTGTCGAACAGCTCGGCCGGCAGTCTTGCCCCGCCAAGAGCGCCCGCTTTCTGAAAAATGACTTTGCGATACGCGTAGCGGGTCTGCAGCGCCTGCCACCAGATCGCCGCATCCACCTCATTGCTGTCGATCACTTCCGGCGACTTCAGCTTCTCCAGCGTTGCGCCGAGCCGCTGCGTAATCTGCGGCAATTGCCGCTGCACCAGCGATCGGAACGCCGTATTGTCTTCCGCGCCACGCATTTCAGCGGCGGCGCAGATCGAGCGCAGGGATTGCAGCAGATTCTTGACGTCATGCGTCAGGCGGGCGCCGGTCTCGTAGATCGCCTGGGTGTACGCCGACTGCCGGTGCTGCTGCTCCCGGCGCAGCGCCTCATGGAAATGCCCCACCATCTGCATCAACAACCTCAGGTGCAGCAGCACCGCCGGTGAAAACGGACGCGGCGCGTACAGCGTCACCTTGAGCGCACCGGACTCGTACTGTTCGGCATGCGCGCCTCTCGCGCCCACCTCCCCGGCAGACCAGGGGGTCGTCCACGCAAAACCGCTCACCCACTGCAACTCCAGCAGATAGGTCAGCGCGTTGTGCAGGAACTGCTCGGACCGCGTTTCAGTCTGCGCCAGCTCGGCCAGCCGCCGCATGCGCTGCTCGAACGGCAAGCCCAGCCCCAGCAGGTACTGCGACACCAGTGTGCCGATGCCGCTGAATCCGGCCCGCGGATTCCACAGCCATGACAGCGCCACCATAACCACGGCGACCACCATCAGCGTCTGCGCGAGACCCAGCAGGTACGCGCCGCGCGTCAGTTCATGCACGACGAAACTACCGAGCACCAGCACCACAACCAGCAGGAACAGCACGACGCTGTAGAACAGATCTACCACAACGGGCTCGCCGCGCACGCGCTCCCCGCCGGGAACGACCAGTATTGCCAGTGGCAACGGCAGCAACCCATAACGCACAAAATCGGTCGCACCCGATACCGGCTGATAGTTGGTGAATATCTGCGGCACCACCCACATCAGCAGCATGGTGATCAGATAAACCGCCGCCAGGATGGATACAAAACGGTCGCGGCGTCCAGCCCGGCCGGGCACGCTGCCGCCGATCAGACCGAACAGCAACGCCATCCAGGTAGCGATGACCCACCAGTTACCGGCAAACGCAAAAACCGCGCCCAGGCCCAGCATCACAACCGCCAGCGTTGCCGGCACCTGCCGCTCGCCGCTCCATACCGGCTGCCAGATCAGGAACAGGCCCAGGTGCGTCAACATCAGGCCGCGCTGCCACCAGTCGTCGGCACCCCAGGCAATGGCGAAATGCAACGCCAGCAGCATAAACGCCAGCAACACATTCAGATGCCGCGTCGGCTTGCCTGCAGCCATGCCTGCGCCGGCAGTCTCCGGCACGATCAGTGTAGGTTTTTGGGACATGCGGTTTGGCTATACTGTCGTGCGCAGGACATCCCCATGATCGCCACATCCAAACACATCATCACCATCGGCAAATACGCCGCGCTGGAAGCGGCGCGCACACGGGTGCCGCTGCTCGCTGCGCTGACCCTCGCGCTGCTGTTGTGCGCCAGTCTCTTCGTCCGCGAACTTGCCGTCACTGAAAGTCTCCGGTTCCAGATCGGCTTCTACGCCAGCGCCGCGCGCCTGTGTGCGGTGTTCATGGCAAGCCTGTATGTCCTGGCCAGCATTGCGCGCGAATTCAACGACAAGGGCCTGGAAGTTGCTCTCGCGCTTGATCTGCCCCGCTCGCATTATATCTTCGGCAAGCTCACCGGATTCATGGTTGCTGCAGCCGTAATGGCGGCAATCCTGGCGCTGCCGCTGTGGATACTCGCGCCGGCCCCTGCCGCAGCGTTGTGGACCGCATCACTGGCTATCGAACTGGGACTGATCGTCGTGCTGTCGCTGTTCTGCATCGTGACGTTCAACCATCTGCTGCCGGCTGCGGGTTTTGTTGCAGCGTTCTACCTGCTGGCCCGCAGCGTGACGGCCATGCGCCTGATGAGCGCCCATCCGGTGTCCGGGCAGGACACGCTCACGCATCAGTTTACCGGTGCGCTGGTGGAAGGCCTGGGCTACCTGGTGCCCGCCCTGGATCGCTGGACGGATACCGCATGGCTGGTCAACGCAACCCCTGATACCTCAATGCTGTTGGTCATTGCTGGCCAAGGCGGCATTTACATGGTGCTGTTGACGGCAGCGACCTTGTTCGATTTTTATCGCCGGAGCCTGTAAGAGCCCCTAACATAATGAAACGCATGTTGCGCTGGCACGATTTTGGCTCAGGGCGCGAAGCGCGGCGCAGACAATATCGCGAATATTGGCAAGGCGCGCGACAAAGCCCTGAGGCAAAACTCGCGCCAGCCCTCCGGGTTGCGTCCAAAATCGGTGCTGGCTTTGGCGGACTCGTTGCGCATATTCGCGATATGCGCTGCCTCGTCCTTCGCGCCACCACCGATTTTGACCGCAACGCAGCACGCGTTTCATTATGTTAGGGGCTCTAATGCTGAAATTGAAAACTGCAGGCCTGACCGACGAGCGCGCACTGCAATCGGTGCCCCACGCAGTGAGCCTGCTGTTGGTCGTCGCATTGGCGCTGCAACTGTTCTGGCACGGCCTGCAACCACCGCCACAAGCAAGCGCAGCAGCGCTGCCTCCTGCACCCGATGCCGCAAGCCTGCGTGTCGCCAGCTTCGGCGAGCCTGTCGCCACGGCGCAGTTGCTGCTGCTGTACCTGCAGGCCTTCGATAATCAGGCCGGGATCAGCATCCCGTTTCTTGATCTGGATTATCCGCGGGTGACCGGCTGGCTAAGCGCCGCGCTGCGCCTTGATCCGCACAGCGGCTATCCGTTGATGATGGCCTCCCAGCTTTACGGCCAGGTACCCGATGCCGGAAAACAGCGCGCGATGTGCGACTTCGTGCATGCGCATTTTCTTGACTCACCCGATACCCGTTGGCGCTGGCTGGCGCACTGCGCGATCATGGCCAAGCACCGGCTCAAAGACCCGGCGCTGGCCCTGCGCTATGCGACGGACATCACCACGCATGCCGGCGGCGCCTCCGGCTGGGCGCGGCAGATGCGCATATTCATACTCGAGGACCTGGGCGAAACCGCCAGCGCAAAAGTGCTGCTGGGTGGTCTGCTCGCCACCGGTGAAGTTACGGATCAGAGTGAATTGCATTTTCTGTCCGAACGTCTGAAAGCACTGGAAAATGCCGGGAAATAGTCAGCAACGCCGGGAATTCGTCAGCCGCTCGGCAAGAAAATCATTCGCAATCAATAAGTTGCGCACAGCATGGTGCCTTCCGGCAGGCATTCTTCTCGGGAATTTTAAAAAAATATCAATTAAATCAATATGTTATATAAAATCTTGCCGGCTGCGCCCTGAATCTGAAAATTCCCGGTACCCAATGGGAAACTGGTACGTAATTTGCGGATAGTAGGCCAGTTCAATCACTGTCCATGACGGTTAAGGAGCACAGCAAATGAAACGTCAACAAGGCTTTACCCTGATCGAGATCGCCATCGTGCTGGTCATTATCGGCCTGCTGCTGGGCGGCGTGCTCAAGGGTCAGGAACTGATCACCAGCGCCCGTGTGCGTAATGTGATTTCCACACAGGACGGCATCAAGGCAGCTTATTTCGGCTTCCTTGATCGTTATCGCGCGCTACCAGGCGACTACAGCGCTGCAATCGCCAATATCCCTGGTTGCGCTGCCTGTACCAACGGCAACAATAACGGTCAGATCCGATATATAGCTGCGGGCGATACTGTAGACGAACCCAATAACGTTTGGGAGCACCTCTCCAAAGCCGGGTTCATTACCGGCTCGTACGTCTACGCGGCTGGGGCGGCGGCCACTGCTGCAAGCACCCCAACCAACCCTTACGGCGTAGTCATGCAACTCGTATTTGACAACGTCTATCAGGATGCGGCACCAACCAATCGGCATAACTTGAAAACCGGAGCCAACATCCCCTCCGACATTCTGGCAGAAGTAGACCGCAAGATAGACGATGGCCTGGCCACCGGTGGACAAGTGCGGTACTCGACGTTTGGCGCGGTAGCCCCCTCCGCAATAGGTGTTTGCGCTACTTTCCCGGGAACGGGTGCGTGGCAATCAGCCACCCCCAATACCAACTGCGGTGCAGCAACGTTGTTCTAATTGCTAGCCATTACCGCAAAAAAGCCCGCTCAGCGCGGGCTTTTTTTCGTCCAGCCTTTTCCCGTTTGCTTATCCCTGCAACAACTTCATTTCCGCAGTACGTAGGTTGGGGTGACGAAGGAACCCCAACACAGCACTCCGTGCAAAGTGATGAGTGCGGAGCAGAAAATCCGGAGTATTTCCAGCGGTCGTGTGTTGGGGTTCGCAAGCTCACCCCAACCTACTTGCTGTTCCGTTTATTCACCCCTGCAACAACTTCATTTCCGCGGCCGCCACCGCGGCTTCGTCACCCAGCAGCACCACCACGTCGCCCTCCTCGATCACCATCTCCGGCGCGGGCGCGGTCGTCCTGACATTGCGCCGCCTGACGGCGTGAACCTCCACTCCCGCTTTGGCCAGATCCAGTTCCTGCAACGACCTGCCGATCGAGCGGGCGCCGGCAGTCACCAGCACTGAATGCAGCCGCGGCTGCAGCGCCTGATCGTCGTTTTCGGCCGCATCGGTCATGCCGCGATAAAAACCGCGAAACAGTTCATAACGGCGCTCGCGGGTCTCGCGTATGCGCCGCAGCACGCGGGTCAGCGGCACACCGACCAGCAGCAACGTACTGGAGGCCAGCATCAGGCTCGCCTCCAGCAGATCAGCCACGACTTCGGTGGCGCCGGCATTCCGCAGTTTCTCCACGTCGCTGTCGTCGATGGTGCGCACCACCACCGGCAGCCCGGGCCTGGCCTCCTGCACATGGGCAATGATGCGCAACGCCGATGCCGTATCGGCGTAGGTCACGATGACGGCCCGCGCCCGCGCCAGCCCTGCGGCAAGCAGCACTTCACGGCGCGCCGCATCCCCGAACACCACGCGCTCCCCGGCCGCCGTCGCCTCGCGAATGCGCTCCGGGTCATTGTCCAGCGCAATGAACAGCACGCCCTCGCGCCCCAGGAAACGCGCCAGGTTCTGCCCGCTGCGACCGTAGCCGCAGATCACCACATGTTCGTCCGCGGTCATCGATTGTACGGCAATGTTGTGCAGCTGCATCGCGCGATTCATCCATTCGGTCGCGCTCCAGCGCCGCACGATGGCTTCGCTGCGGTCGATGACAAACGGGGTAATCAGCATCGACAGCACCATCACCGCCAGCACCGGCTGCAGCACCTCCGGCGCCACCAGCCCGCTGCCTGAAGCGTGGGAGAGGATCACGAAACCGAATTCGCCGCAGCCGCCCAGCGCCAGTCCGGCGCGCAGGGCCACGCCGCCGGGCGCGCCGAACAGCCGGCTCAAGCCGAAAATCAGCGCGGTCTTCGCCAGTACCAACGTCACCAGCAGCACGCCGACCCAGGCATTTTCGACCACGATGCCGACATTGAGCAGCATGCCAATGGTGACAAAGAACAGCCCGAGCAGCACGTCGCGGAACGGCTTGATGTCCTCTTCGACCTGGTAACGATACTCGGTTTCCGAAATGAGGACGCCCGCGACAAACGCGCCGAGGGCCAGCGACAAGCCCGCCAGTTCGGTCATGTAAGCGATGCCCAGCGTTATCAGCAGCACATTGAGCACGAACAATTCGGACGATTTCTGACGCGCAACCACATGGAACCATGCGCGCATCACGCGCTGCCCGACGAACAACAGCACGGTCAGCACGACCGCTGCCTTGGCTATGGCGTAACCCAACGTCGGCAGCAGGTTCTCCGCCGGCGCGGCCAGCGCCGGAATCAGGATCAGCAGCGGCACCACGGCGAGATCCTGGAACAGCAGGACGCCGATGATCTGCCGGCCGTGCGGTGAGTTCAGCTCGAAGCGCTCGGCCAGCAGCTTGGCCAGTATCGCCGTGGACGACATCGCCAGCGCGCCGCCCAGCACGATGCTGCCCTGCCACGAAACGCCTGCTGCAATGGCGATGCCGAAGACCAGCGACAGGGTAATCAGCACCTGGGCGCCGCCCAGCCCGAACACGATCCGGCGCATGGTCAGCAGGCGCGACAGGCTGAACTCCAGACCGATGCTGAACATCAGGAATACGACGCCGATCTCGGCAAGGCCGCGCACCTCGTCGGTGGTGGTAATCCAGGCCAGCGCATGCGGGCCGATGCCCGCGCCGACGATCAGATAGCCCAGCAGCGGGGGCAGCTTGAGCGAGCGAAACACCACCACGACCAGCACCGCGGCGGCAAGCAGAATAAGGACGGGTTGCAGGGTGTTGTTCATGTGTGCGGCGCAACGGAATCATCCGAATATTGCCTTTTCTTCAATGAATTGCAAGCGCTGATCGGGGCCGGGCGGGTGCCATCGTTTGCTATAATTTCGGCGATGAGCAAACCCTCTGATGCCGTCGCTACCAGTCCTGCAATCATTGCGGCACGCGAAGTGCTCAGCATCGAAGCACGCGCCATCCAGGAACTGATCCCGGGTATCGATGCCCGTTTTGAGACCGCAGTACAGTTGCTACTGCATTGCCGGGGACGTGTTGTGGTCAGCGGCATCGGCAAATCAGGCCATATTGCGCGCAAGATCGCTTCGACTCTGGCCAGCACCGGCACGCCGGCTTTCTTTGTGCACCCTGCCGAAGCCAGCCAGCCACGGCGATCTGGGGATGGTCACGCGCGATGACGTTTTTCTGGCGCTGTCCAATTCCGGCGAAACCGCGGAACTGCTGACCATCATTCCGGTGTTGAAACGGCAAGGCGCCAAACTGGTCGCGTTGACCGGCAATCCGGCATCCACGCTCGGCCGTGAGGCGGACGTGCACCTTTATGCAGGCGCCGCCAAGGAAGCCTGCCCGCTCAATCTGACGCCCACCGCCAGCACTACCGCGGCGCTGGCACTCGGCGATGCCATTGCGGTGGCGCTGATGCATGCGCGCGGCTTCACCGAAGACCAATTCGCCCGGTCACACCCCGGCGGCGCGCTCGGCCGCAAGCTGCTGACGCTGGTGCGCGATGTCATGCGCTCAGGGGCCGATGCACCGCGCATCCGCGACACCGCATCACTGACCGACGCGCTGCTCGAAATGTCGCGCGGCAGAATGGGAATGACGGCGGTGGTTGATGAAACCCAGACCGTCAAAGGCATTTTTACCGACGGCGATCTGCGGCGTGCAATCGCCAAAGGCCAGGATCTGCGCACCACGCCGATTGTCGGTGTGATGTCGCCTGATCCGCGGACCATAGGTCCGGATCGCCTGGCCGCCGAAGCCGTGGAAATCATGGAGCGCAACAAAGTCACGCAACTGCTGGTGGTTGATGACGTCCACCGCCTGCTCGGTGCGCTGAACATCCATGACCTGTTTCGCGGCAAAGTGGTGTAACCGCGCGGCAGCGGATCCATGCAGCCTGTCCTGAAAGCGCGCGGCGTCCGACTGGCCGTTTTCGATGTCGATGGGGTATTGACCGACGGCAGACTGCCCTACGGCGACACCGGCGAAGTCATGAAAGCCTTTGACGTGCGCGACGTATTGGGAATGAAACTCCTGCAGGATTCCGGCGTTGCACTCGCCATCATCACCAGCCTGCGCGCTGACGGTCTGCAGCTTCGTGC
>JANNHN010000132.1:0-13600 GCA_031404395.1 Betaproteobacteria bacterium | reverse complement strand
GCATTGCTGCGCCAGCGCCGCCAATGGCACTGCACACAGGCCGAGACCTGCCAGCAGCAGTCGCCGCTTCTGCACGGACAGGCTCATGTTCACACCTTCGGCACCGCCATGCCGCGTTGCACTGCCGGTCGCCTGGAGATCCGGTCGAACCAGCGTTTGACGCCGGGAAAATCGTTGAGATCGGTCTTGTGCCACTCGTGGCGCGCGACCCACGGATAAGTCGCGATGTCGGCGATGGTGTATTCGCCGGCAGCCAGCCATTCACGCCCGGCGAGGTGTTTGTCGAGCACCCCGTAAAGCCGCCGCGTTTCAGCGGTATAGCGTTCGATGGCATACGGTACCGGCTCTTTCGCCGCACGCAGAAAGTGATGCGTCTGGCCGAACATCGGCCCCACGCCGCCCATCTGGAACATCAACCACTGCAGCGCGTCGTAACGTCCGCGCACGGCTTGCGGCAGGAATTTTCCGGTCTTTCCGGAGAGATAGATCAGGATGGCACCGGATTCCATCAGCGAGATGGGTTTGCCGTCCGGACCGTCGGGATCGACGATAGCCGGAATTTTGCTATTGGGATTGATGGCAACAAACTCGGGCTTGAACTGGTCACCCTGGCCGATGTTGATGGCATGCGTCCGGTAAGGCAGGCCGCATTCTTCCAGCATGATGGAAATCTTGCGGCCGTTGGGTGTGGTCCAGGTGTAGAGATCGATCATTGCCGATCCTTCACAACGTATTGTTTATGGAAATTATTTTACCGCGGCGCGCAGCGCATCCAGCCGCGCCTGCGCCACGGCTGCCTTGATGTCGCCCGCCGTGTGCCGGCGCGCGACCGCGCCGGCATCCACCGCCAGCGTCGCTTCATGCACGCGCTGCAGGCGCAACTGCGCGCGATCGCTGCCCGCTTCGCCCGCCAGCGCCGCTTGCGTCAATGCCGTGAAACGCTCCGGCCGACGCCAGGCATCGCCGGCTTCGAGCAGCACCATGATCTCTTCGGCGCCGAGTTCAGTGACATCGGCCAGCGCATGGGCGTGACGCGCAGCCAGTACCGCCAGATCGCGGCACGCCGCGGGCGCTTTCATGCGCGCGCACAGAACTTCGACCGCTTCGGGTTCCAGTGCGCGCAACAGCGCGGCAAAACGCACTTCGAGTGTGGCCGTTCCACGCGCGGCAGCATCCAGCGCCGCCAACGCTTCATCGGCGCGTCCGTCGTCATACAGTGCATCGATCTGCGGCAGCACCCGCGCCAGCGCGCCACAATCGCGCAACACCGCAAACATCACTGACGGCGTACGCTCGAGCAGGCCTTTGGCGATTTCCTGCCACACCCGTTCAGCCACCAGGGCGTCGGCTTCGCCGGCCTGCACCATCTGCATCATCAGCGCCTGGGTTTCGGGAGCTACCGCAAAACCGAAGCGCGCCGCAAATCGCGCAACCCGCAGAATGCGCACCGGATCTTCGGCAAAGGCCGGGCTGACATGGCGCAACAGGCCGCGACCCAGGTCTTCGGCGCCGTGATGCGGATCGATCAGCCGGCCGGACTCGTCGCGCGCCATCGCATTGATCGTCAGGTCGCGGCGCTGCAAATCCTGTTCCAGCGTCACATCCGGCGCGGCATGAAAGGTGAAACCGTGATATCCGGGCGCAGTCTTGCGCTCGGTGCGCGCCAGCGCATATTCCTCATGGGTCTGCGGATGGAGAAACACCGGAAAGTCGCGGCCGACCGGACGGAAACCGCGTTGGATCATTGCCTCCGGCGTCGCGCCGACGACCACGTAATCGCGATCCTGCACCGGGAGACCGAGCATTTCATCGCGCACTGCACCGCCGACCACGTAAGTCTTCATGATATTTCAGGCACAGTGCCGCTCAGCGTCCGGCGATATCCCGTAACCGCTGATACCGCGCGCGCGGTGTGCGCGCCGCCAGCCATGACGGCGCGACAGCCTCCAGCGCCTGCGGCTTGATGCCGAAAGGAAATGCGCAGTCGCAGACACTGTCGATCTGCATGGAGCGCAGGTTGTCGCGGGTCATCAGCTTGACCGGCAGCAATTCCATGACAGCCGCCTGCAGAAAGGACAACGCACGGTTCAGCCCGATGATCGGCCGCGGATGGCCGGTCACCGCGCCGACATAAGCCACCAGTTCCCGCAGCGTATAACGCTTCGGTCCGCACAAATCGTAACGACAGCCGAAGGTCGCACGATCCGTCAGCGCCTGCACGAACGCGGCAGCAACATCAGCGACATACACCGGCTGGAAACGGGCAGCGGGGCTTGCCAGCAGCATGACCGGCAGCATGCGCGCCAGTTCGGCAAACAGGTTGAGAAAATGGTCATCCGGCCCAAAGATCACCGACGGGCGGAATACCGTCACGTCAAGACCGGAGCCGAGCACCACTTGCTCGGCATCACCTTTGCTGCGCAAGTAGTCGCTGGGCGCGTCCGGCGCGGCAGCCAGCGCGCTCATGTGCAGCAGTCGCCGCACGCCGCTGGTGTTGCAGGCTTCAACCACTTTGTGGGCCAGGAGCAGATGTGCATCGGCAAAACCGCGCGGCCCACGGGCATCGTGCAGCACACCGACCAGGTTAATGACGGCATCGCATCCCCGCACCACCGCAGCCAGCGCCACGGGGTCGTGAACATCGGCGACCACCAGTTCAACCGTGGGCAACAGGGTCAGTTCTTTTGCGCGCTCGCGGTCACGGGTAGGCACCCGCACCCGATAACCCTGCGCTGCCAGCTGCTGGCAGAGATGGCGGCCGACAAAACCCGAGCCGCCGATGACGCAGACCGTGGTGATTTGCATCAGCCTATTCTACCCCGCGGATATACAGTGCAAAGTGCAGAGTGCAAAGTGCAAAATTAAAAAGCGGGGTTGAGTGATGCGTAATTGGTGAAGGATGCAGCGGTTTTCCGTTCTGCACTCTGCACTTTGCACTGGCAGTAACTACGGTGTGTCGCCCAGCGGCTTCTCGCTGTCGCGCACCCGCGGTTCAACGACACCGATGCGCGCTTTCAGCGACTGGGATTGCTGGCTGAAGTGATGCGCGTAGTAACTGGAATTCGCCATCACCTTTTTGACGTAATCCCGCGTCTCGTTGAACGGGATGCTCTCGGCGTAAATCGCCGCCTCCATCTTCCGGTCGGCGCGCCACAACCGTGCCCTGCCGGGACCGGCGTTGTAGGCGGCGGACGCCAGCACCGGACTGCCATCCAGCGTATCGAGCACGTGACGCAGGTAGTACGTGCCGAGGCTGATGTTGGTTTCGATTTCCGTCACCTGCGACCACTGCCAGTTTTTCAGGCCGATTTTGCCCGCCACCCAGCGTGCGGTTGCCGGCATCAACTGCATCAACCCGCTCGCACCGACGCGCGACTTGGCGTGGGAGATGAAGCGGCTTTCCTGGCGGATCAAGCCATTGACCCAGGCTTCATCAAGATCCAGCTTGCGCGCCGCCGCTTTCAACTGGTCGCGATAAGGCGCCAGATAGCGCAGGCCGAAATCATGTTCGAATACCGTGCGTTCCGCGGTGTTGATCGCCCGGTCATACACCGCATTGCGGCGCGCGAGTTCCGCGGCAGCCAGCAGCGGCCGGTCGTCGAAGCCGCGGATCGCCCACAGCCATTCACGCACGGCCTCCAGCCGGACATCGAGCCGGAACAACGCCAGCGCGCGCTGGATGCCCGGCTGTTCCGCCAGCGCCTGAACCTCGGCATCGGTCGGCTTGTAGCCCGGCGCAGGCGCCTGCACGGTTCCGCCCAGATCTTCCAGCGCGAGTTGTCCATAAAAATTAAATTCCACCGCCAGCGGCTTGAGCAGCGCCGCCGCCTCGGTCGCGCGCCCCGTCACTTTCAGTGCGCGGGCCTTCCAGTAGCGCCACGCCGGATCTTCGGCTTCCTTCGGCGTCATCGCTGCAATGGCTTCCAGCACTTCCGGCCACCGCCCCGCACGCAACGCGGCGCGCGTTTTCCAGGCCAGTTGCAGATCGCTCATGTCCGCGGCCTGTGCAAACCAGTCGAGCGCCGCCGGATCGTGCTTCATCGCGCCGAAGTAGCCGATCATGCCCCAGACATAGGCGCGCTCGTCTGCGGAGAAGCGCGGCGCGAGTTTCACCCAGTGCGTCGCCGCCTGCGGCGGCGACGTGCGCGCAAGCCGGTGGACCGCGAACATCGCGGCTTCGCGCGCGGCGCGGCTCTTGGTATTCAGAGCCAGTTTCCCCAGATGGCCCGCAGGATTCCCGGAAATTGACGCCAGCACGATGGCGTCGGGAGCCTGGCCCGCGGGCAGGAACGCAGCCACGCGATTGGCCAATCCAACCTGCCCCTCTTCCAGCGCCAGTCGCACGCGCGTCCATACATCCTCGACCGACAACTGCCCGGCGCCGATCAGCGCCTCGAACAACGGCGTGCAACTCGCCGGCATAGTACGCGCGACGAACCACAGCGGACGCGCTTCGCGCAACGCCAGCGTGTCGTTGCGGGTGCGTGCCTGCAGCGCGTAGCAGGTCAGTTCAAGATCTTCGTTGACCAGCCCCGGCAGCTCGGCATCGAACAATTCCCACTGCCCGTTTTCACCCAGCAGCTTCAGCCAGTCTCGCCGCAGAGTGTCGGATAGCGGCGTATCGCGATGCTGCGCCAGATAAGCGCGGATCTCCGCAGGTTCGCGTGCCACCAGGCGTTGCTGCAGACGCCAGTAGCGCACATAGGGCTCCAGCAAATGGCCCTTGAATTTCGGCAGCAACTGCTCCAGCCGTTTGCTGTCACCGACACGCGCCGCATCGCGCGCCGCCAGAAAATCATCATCGAGACCGGCGGCGCCGGCGGTAAACGCCCAGCACAGCGCCATGGCTGCGCCTGCCGACCGCAGCCAGCGTCCAGCATACCCTGTCATCATCACCCCTGAACAACACATAACTTGTTGATTATAATAATTTTTATGACAAAAATAAACGGTAGGCCGGATTCCTGGTTTCGTCCTGCCAGGGATAACCGACCTGGGCCAGAAACTGCGCAAACCGCGCCTTGTCCGCCGGCGGCACTTCCATCCCCACCAGTACGCGTCCGTAATCCGCGCCGTGGTTCCGATAGTGAAACAGGCTGATGTTCCAGTCACGGCTCATGCTGTTGAGAAAACGCATCAGCGCACCGGGACGCTCGGGAAACTCGAAACGGTAGAGAATCTCGTTCTTGGCGCCCGGTGCGTGACCACCGACCATATGACGCACGTGGAGCTTGGCAAGTTCATTGCCGCTCAAATCCAGTGTCTGCAGCCCGCGCCGCCGCAATGCCCGCACCAGTTGCGCCGTTTCCTTGCGGTTGCGCACCTGCACGCCGACGAATACATGCGCCTGCCGCGCATCGTCATAGCGGTAATTGAATTCGGTGACGTTGCGCTGACCGAGCATGGCGCAAAACGCCTTGAAACTGCCGGGTGTTTCGGGAATCGTCACGGCCAGGATCGCCTCGCGGTTTTCGCCGAGTTCGGCTTCTTCTGCGACAAAGCGCAGCCGGTCAAAGTTCATATTGGCGCCGCAGGCCACCGCCACGAACGTCGCGCCGCGGCTGCGTTTGCGTTCGGCCCAGGCCTTGGCGCCGGCAATCGCCAGCGCGCCGGCCGGCTCGAGTATGGCGCGGGTATCCTCAAACACGTCCTTGATCGCCGCGCACATCGCATCGGTATCGACGCGGATCACGTCATCGACCAGCTCCCGGCACAGCCGGAATGTTTCTTTCCCGACCTGCTTGACCGCGACGCCGTCGGCGAACAGCCCGACCTGCTTCAGCTTGACGCGGCGCCCGGCCTTCAGCGACTGGTACATCGCATCGGCATCGGTCGGCTCGACGCCGATGATCTTGATCTCCGGCCGCAGGCGTTTCACGTAAGCCGCGATGCCGGCGATCAGCCCGCCGCCGCCGATGGCGACGAAAATCGCAGCGATAGGCTCCGGATGCTGGCGCAGGATTTCCATGGCGATCGTGCCCTGGCCGGCGATCACATCGGGGTCGTCGTACGGGTGTACGTAGGTCAGTTTGCCGCGCCGTTGGAGTATGGCCGCGTGGGCCGCCGCCTCGTCGTAGGAATCACCGTGCAGCACCACTTTGGCGCCGCGTGCGCGCACCGCATCGACCTTGATGTCCGGGGTCGTCACCGGCATGACAATGGTGGCCGTGCAGCCCAGGTGCTGCGCGGCCAGCGCCACGCCCTGGGCATGATTGCCGGCAGAGGCCGCGATCACGCCGCGGCGCAGCGCCTCCGGCGGCAAATGCACCATCTTGTTGTAGGCGCCGCGCAGCTTGAACGAAAACACCGGCTGCATGTCTTCGCGCTTGAGCAGAATGCGGTTGTGCATGCGCCGCGACAGATTCGGCGCCAGCTCCAGCGGGGTTTCGATAGCGACGTCATAAACCCGCGCGTTGAGGATGCGCTCCAGGTAATCCGTTTTACTCATCTTGATCCATCGGTTTTTCGTGGTCTTCCGGCAACTCGCTGATAGGCAAAGGTTATCAGGAATGCCGCGACTAGGCGATGCAGGCGGCGGATCGATTCGTGTATATTGAATTGCAGACACGGCATGGAGCGAACCATGGATCAGGACGCACTGAAACAGGCGGCAGCGAAGGCCGCGGTGGCCCTGGTGCCGGCCGGCAGCATCGTCGGCGTCGGCACCGGCTCGACGGTCAATTTCTTCATAGACGAACTGGCGCGCATCAAAAACCGCATCGACGGTGCGGTATCCAGCTCGGAAGCCAGCGCCAGGCGCCTCAAAGCCGCCGGCATCGAAGTGCTGGAGCTGAACAACGTGCGCGATCTCCCGGTGTATGTCGATGGCGCCGACGAGGTGACGCGGCACCTGATGATGATCAAGGGCGGCGGCGGCGCGCTGACCCGCGAGAAAATCGTCGCTGCGGTGGCGCAGAAATTCATCTGCATCGCCGATGCCTCAAAACTGGTCGATGTGCTGGGACGCTTCCCGCTGCCGGTGGAAGTCATCCCGATGGCGCGCTCTTACGTGGCGCGCGAGATCGTCAAACTGGGCGGCCAGCCGGAATGGCGGGCCAATTTTGTCACTGACAACGGCAACCTGATCATTGACGTGCATAACCTGACCATCCTCGACCCGCCGGCACTGGAAGCGCGGCTGAACCAGATTACCGGGGTGGTCACCAACGGCTTGTTCGCCCGCCGCGGCGCGGATGTGTTGCTGCTCGCCGGCAAGGACGGCGTGGAAACGCTGCGCCGGCCTTCCGCCACAATCCTGCCATAAAGCAGCGCTGAACAAAGACACATTGCTGCACCAGTCAGGCCGTACGTGCGTGGTACACTGGCTCCGCAAATATGGGAGCCGATGTACGATGAAACCTTGCTCGATGATCACGACGACGCGGGTCTGGACAGCGGGGGGCTGCTGAGGTGGCCGAGCAGTCCACCATTGCCGCCGTTGACCTCGGCTCCAATTCATTCCACTGTCAGATCGCCCGCGTCACCGGCGATCAGTTCTTTCCCCTCGACTCGCTGCGCGAACCGGTGCGCCTCGGTGCCGGCCTGGGCAAAGACAAAAAACTCGACGCAGAGTCGCAGGATCGCGCGCTCGCCTGTCTGGCGCGTTTCGGCGAACGCCTGCGCGGCCTCGACCGCCGCGCGGTACGCGCAGTAGGCACCAACACGCTGCGCGTCGCCAAGGACGCCAAGGTTTTCCTGAAAAAAGCACGTGCGGCACTCGGTTTCCCGATCGAGGTCGTGGCCGGGCGCGAGGAAGCGCGCCTGATTTACCTCGGCGTATCACACAGTCTGCCGGCCTCGCGCGAGAAGCGGCTGGTCATCGACATCGGCGGCGGCTCCACCGAATGCATCATTGGCACCGGCTACAAGCCGCTCAAACTGGAAAGCCTGTTCATGGGTTGTGTTTCCTACAGCCTGCGTTATTTCCGCGACGGCCGCATCACCAAATCAACGCTGAAGGAAGCCGAGTTTGCAGCGCGCGCGGAACTCGAGCCCATCGTCGGGGAATACACGCGCGGCAACTGGCAACAGGCTGTCGGGTCGTCGGGCACCATCCGCGCACTGGCCGAAATCCTGCAGTTGTCCGGCTACACCGACGGACCGATCACCCTCGCCGGACTCGACCGCCTGCGCAA
The DNA here is from genome assembly GCA_031404395.1 of Betaproteobacteria bacterium. GTDB lineage: Bacteria > Pseudomonadota > Gammaproteobacteria > Burkholderiales > SG8-41. Next base: position 5,465 of record JANNHN010000132.1, on the reverse strand, counting down.
TCAGTTGCTCAAGGCGGGCAGCATCGAAGCCGCGAATCTGCCGGGGCTGCGCCCGGACCGGCAGCCGGTGCTGGTCGGCGGCATCGCCATTTTGTACGCGGTGCTCGACGAGCTGAATATCGACACCTTGACGCCTGCCACCGGCGCCATGCGCCAGGGCATCCTCTACGACATGCTGGGCCGCTTCCATAACCACGACATGCGCGACGTCACGGTTGCACAGTTCATGCAGCGCTACCACGTTGATGAGCAACAGGCGCGGCGTGTCGGCATCTGCGCTGCAACACTTTATGAAAAACTGGCGGGCAACGCCGACGACGAAGATGCGCCGCGGCTGCTGGCATGGGCTGCCAAACTGCATGAAATCGGCATCCCGGTCGCCTACAGCGGCTATCACAAACATTCGGCCTATATCATCAGCAACGCCGACATGCCGGGATTTTCGCGCGAAGAACAGGAGCGCCTGTCCGCGCTGGTGCTGAGCCACCGCCGCTCGCTGAAAAAATACCAGGAAGCCTTCCCGGAAGCTGACGACCGCGCCATCGTACTGGCATTGCGCCTGGCTGCGTTGTTGTGCCGCGCGCGGCGCGACGCGCGCTTGCCGTCGCTGGAAGTCAAGGTGCAGGAGAACCGCGTGCGGCTTGCTTTCGACGCGGCATGGCTGGAAGCCAATCCGCTGACCGCAACCGCTTTGCGCGAAGAAGTCCTGGAATGGGAACGCATCGGTCACGAACTCAAAATCCCCGGACTCGATGATATCGTCCTCGCCCAGGAGCCCGTGCTGACGGAATGAAAGGGCAGTGCAAAGTGCAGCGCGAAACACCCTCGATAATATATAACTAATTGTTTATATTAATATTTTTTCGTGGCCGCGTAGTTCTGATTCTGCATTTTGCATTTTGCATTTTGCATTTTGCATTCTGCACTTTATTTCCCCCGCTTACCCTTCGGTTTTCCAATACGCGCCAGCGCGCCCTCCACCGCCTCGCTCAGCGTGCGCAGCACTTTGATCCGCGCGTAGTACTTGTTGTCGGCTTCGACCAGCGTCCACGGTGCAAGGTTGGTCGAGGTGCGGTCAACCATGTCGCAGATGGCCAGTTCGTAAGCGTCCCATTTTTTCCGGTTGCGCCAGTCCTCTTCGGTGATCTTGAAACGCTTGAATGAGATTTTTTCGCGCTCCTTGAACCGCCGGTACTGCTCTTCCTTGCTGGTGGTCAGCCAGAACTTCACTACCAGCACATTGTGCTGCGTCAATTGCTGCTCGAAATCGTTGATCTCCGAGTAAGCGCGCATCCAGTCGCGCTCCTTGCAGAACCCCTCGACACGCTCGACCAGCACGCGCCCGTACCAGGAGCGGTCGAAAATCGCAAGCCTCCCGCGCCGCGGGATGTGCCGCCAGAAACGCCACAGGTAAGGCTGTGCGCGCTCTTCCTCGGTCGGTGCGGCGACGGAAATAGTCTGATAGCTCCGCGCATCCAGCGCCCGCGTGACACGGCGAATCGCACCGCCCTTGCCGGCGGCGTCATTGCCCTCGAATACCGCAACCACCGACATTTGCTTCAGACGCGGATCGCGGAACAGCTTATTGAGCTTTCCCTGCCAGTGTTCGAGCTGCTTCTCGTAGGCCTTCTTCGACAGCGTCTGGTCGAGCTGCAGCGCGCGGATCACATTGAGCCTGTCGACCGGCGGCAGCAGCGGCGGATTGCGGTCGGGCAGACGCTCCACGGGTTTCTCGTCGAGCCGCTCGCGCAGCGCCGCCAGCAGCGTGCGCCCGACCGTCAGGCTGCGATAGCGCGGATCCGCGCCGGCCACCACCAGCCACGGCGCCTCGCCGGTGCTGGTCTTGCGCACGAAAGGCTCGCACACCGCGCTGAAATCGTTGTAGTGCTTGAACAGATTCCAGTCCTTCTTGGTGACGCGCCAGCTGGTATCCGGATCCTTTTCGAGTTCGCGCAGCCGTTTTTTCTGCTGTGCCCTGGACAGGTGAAACCAGAACTTCAGCAGCAGCACGCCCTCATCAGCCAGCATGCGCTCGAGCCGGAGGATCTCGCCGATATGCTGGTCGAACTGCCCGGCGCTGATGACGCCGGTGACCCGATCGACGATGGGCTGGGTATGCCAGGCGCCGAAAAAAACGCCGATCTTGCCCTTGGGCGGCAATGCACGCCAGTAGCGCCAGACGCGCGGGCGTTCATTCTCTTCATCGGAGGGCTCGGCGAATCCGCTCACTTCGATATGCCGGGGATCCATCCACTCGCTGAGCAGATTGACCGTTTCGCCCTTGCCTGCGCCCTCAACGCCCGCGATGAGGATCAGCGTGGAAAATTTGCCATTCTTCTTCAGGTCGTATTGCGCATTGAGCAACGCTTCGCGCAGCTTCGGCTCTTCACGCTGGTAAGCGGCCTTCTCGATGCGATGTGAAAGACTGGCTGATTCAAACATGAGCCCCCCTACAAAATTGCCGGTGTCAGTACAGCGCGAATCTGCACGCCGTCATCCGCATCGCGTGCAATCCACCAGATCGCGCCCTTCTTGACACTCCATGCCGCAGCCTCGCCGGTCAGTGCCAGCGCCGCGACAGCGCCCAGCGTCGGCTGGTGGCCGACCACGACAACGGTGCCGGCACCATGGGGCCAACCCGCCGCCTTGAGCACCTCGCCCGGCGTCGCGGCAGTCGATACTGCTTTATCGATATGGACATGTTCGGTCAGTGCCGCCGCAGTGTCGCGGGCGCGCAGCGCAGGGCTGACGATTACCCGGTAGTCCGCGGGCAGGCGCGCAGCGAGCCAGGCCGCCATTTTTTTTGCCTGCTTGCGGCCTTTGGCGGTCAGTTGCCGCGCATCATCCGGCACGCCGTCCTCCGCATCCGCATGCCGCCACAGGATCAGATCCATGCTCACTTTCGCCAAGGCCGGCGCGCTGCACGAAAACGCCGCCATGCCTGTTGCAGTTTCGCGCGCTGGGATGCAGCGCGCGCCTGATACCAGTCGCGCACGCCGCGATCCGCCGTCCCGACAGCCCGGGCAGGTGCTGCAGCAACGGCCGCTGCAAGCAACAACTCCACAGCAGCCGCATCATTGATGCTGCCCAGTATATCCTGCAGTTTTGCCAGCCGTGCGCGTTGAACAGTCATCGCTTTGATATGGAACAAACCGGCGAAGAATTCAACCGCATACCGCAGTTTTTTCACGGCAATGCGCAGCCGGTGCAGTTCAGCGACCGTAAACCGCCCGAGATGCCGGCCCCGCTTGATGACGCGGGCATGACGCGCCGCCAGTACGCGCACGGCATAGGCCCGCGCCGGCTCACACCACGCCGCGACACCGATCGGTGGAACAGTCGCCAGCCAGCCCCCCAGCGCCAGCATGGTTGAGTTATAACTAATTGTTTTTATTGATAATTTTGCCTTGCGCCGGGCTGCCGCACGATACCGGGTACAAACCTTCGCAAAAGCCGCAGTGACCGCGCGCCGGGTTGATGCTGCATCCACCGCCGGCAGCGTTTCGCCCACCAGCACATCCCAATCACGCGCCGGCGCCAGGTCGGCCGCGATCGCGCGCAGCGCCGCGGCATGCGGCACGGCCGACTCACCCAGCAGTTCGTGAAACAGGGTCAGCACCGAACGCAGGCGGCGCATGCCGACGCGCATCTGATGCAGGTATTCCGGATCACCGGACTCGATTACGCCGTGCTCATTGGCGTGGATTTGCGCCAGCGCCACAGCGGCAATCGCGCGGAATGCGTCGCCCGCGGTCATCTCCGGCGTCAGCAGTACCGGCAACGCCTTTGCCGGCACCATGCCCTGTGTACGGAACAAGGCGTAACCGCGCTCCGCCTTGGAGCGGTGCTCCAGCGCCAGCGGCACCTGCTCCGCCAGCCGTTGCGCCAGACCGAACAGTGCACTCACCGGGCCGCTTTTCAACTCGAGCTCCAGTTCGCAGATCAACTCGCGGCGCCGTCCGCTGCGGATCACGCCACGATCGATGGCTGCTTCGATCAGCACGCCGGGTACGGGTTCGAGCAGGCGCGATGAACGGGTAATCTCGGTATGCAGCACCGGCACCAGTGCCGCCGCAATTTTGCGCGACCGCAGGATTTTCGTGATCGGATGGAACGGCAGCACCGAAACATCAGGTCGATCACTGCCAATAACTGATTCTATTTCCAGCCGAGCATGCACGCCGGACTCAACCGTTCCACCACCCTTCACCGCCTGCAACCAGCGCCCGCCCTCGCGACGTACGCGCAGAGCAACGCGGCTCCGCCACAGGTGCAACGCCGGCGTATCAAAATAGGTAGCGAAGAGCTTCTGTGTGCGCGCGCCCTGCGGCGAGGCCAGCACCGGAGAGGACAGCACTGCATGCAGACAGGACGGCGAAAAGCGCAGCTTGAGTTCGGTCTCCGTCGCAACGGCAGTCATGTGGTTTTGTGCGAGAGCAAGTCCAGCAGATGCTCCTGCGCACCGAAGGACTTGGCGCGACCGGGCGCCCGGCAGGTATAGTGGCCGTCTTCACCCATGATCCAGGCTCGTGTGTTGTCATCCAGATACGGATGCAATCCTTCGGCAATCACCCGGCGCTTGAGCGCAGCATCGAGTATCGGAAAGCAAACTTCCACGCGACCGAAAAAGTTGCGCCCCATCCAGTCCGCGCTGGACAAATAGACGCTCTCCGCGCCGTCGTTATAAAAATAAAAAATGCGGGTGTGCTCAAGAAAGCGCCCGATGACCGAGCGCACCCGGATGCTTTCCGACATGCCGGGTACGCCCGGACGCAGCGCACACACGCCGCGCACAATCAAATCGATCTGCACCCCGGCCTGCGACGCCCGGTAGAGAGCGCCGACGACTTCCGGTTCGAGCAACGCATTCATCTTGGCGATGATCTGGCCCTTGCGTCCCGTGCGGGCGTGCGTCGTCTCCTGCTCGATTGCCCGCAGCATTTCCTTATGCAGCGAGAACGGTGACTGCAGCAGGTGCCGCAACCGTGTCGCGCGGCCGAGCCCCGTCAGCTGCATGAACACCTCGGATACGTCGTTGCCGATTTCCTCGTTGCAGGTAAACAAGCCGAAGTCCGTGTACAGGCGCGCCGTGCGTGGGTGATAATTGCCGGTGGACAGATGCACATAGCGCCGCAAACCCTCGCCCTCGCGCCGCACCACCAGCAGCATCTTGGCATGAGTCTTGTGGCCGACCACGCCGTACACCACATGCGCGCCGACTTCTTCCAGTCGCTGCGCCCAATTGATATTGGCTTCCTCATCAAAACGCGCCATCAGTTCGAGCACCACCGTAACTTCCTTGCCGCTGCGCGCGGCGCTGATCAGCACTTCCATCAATTCGGATTCGGCCCCGGTGCGGTACACCGTCATTTTGATTGCCGCCACCGCCGGATCGCGCGCCGCCTGCTGCAGAAACGCGATGACGGGCTGGAACGACTGATAGGGGTGATGCAGCAAAACGTCGC
>JANNHN010000131.1:0-1867 GCA_031404395.1 Betaproteobacteria bacterium | reverse complement strand
TCCGTGCTGTTGATCGTCACCAACGATACACCGCCGCCCGACGCCACCACCAGATTGCCGGATTTGACCGATAACTGCCCGGTGCGCCCGCTGATCGGTGCCACGATGCGCGAGAATTCCAGTTGTATCCTTGCCTGCTCGACCGCCGCCTGCCCCGCCTGCACCGTGGCTTCCAGCGATTTCGCCGAAGTAACGGCCACGTCGTATTCCTGCCGGGTGATGAACTCACGCTGCAGCAACGGCTGCATCCGTTGTTCCTGCGCTTTGGCATTCTCCAACTGCGCCCGGTCGCGCGCCAGCGCCGCCAGCGCCTGGTTGTATTGCGCCTGGAAGGTGCGCGGATCGACCTGAAACAGCGTCTGCCCGGCCTTGACCTTGTCGCCCTCCTTGAACAACACCGACTGCAACACCCCGCTGACCTGCGCCCGCACCTGCACGCTCTGCTCGGGCTCAACCGTACCAACGGCTTCAATCAACACCGGCATGGGCTTGGCCACCGCGCGCACGGCTTTGACGGTCAACGGTCCGCCGCGACCGCCCTTGGCGCTTTTACCCTTGCCCTTCTCTGCGCCTTTGGCACCGTCCCCCGCAGCCTGCTGCGATTGCTGCCAGTACCAGTAACTGCCGGCCACCGCAACTCCGATCGCGACAAAAACCAGCACCATGATCAGTCGTTTCATTTTGCTCCGCCCGCTGCCTTGATTAAATCGCTTGCGCCGACCGCTGACTGCAGCCGCGCCAATGTGGTGAACCAGTCGAGATACGATTGTATGCGCTGCACCCGCGCGTTGGATTCTTCCTGCTGTGCAGTAATCAAATCGAGGATGCTGCCGAATCCGGAACGATAACGCGCCAGTGTGGCCTGCGCCGTCTGCTCCGCCGAACGCACCTGCGCCTCCGTGCTGGAAATGCTGCTGATCACCGTAGTCAAATCATGGTAACCCTGCCACACCTCGACCTCGGCCTGCTTGACCAGGGCATCGCGGCCGGCTTCGGCAACCTCCGCCTGCAACTGCGCCTGACGGGTTGAATACGTATCACGAAACCCGGAAAAAATCGGAATACGCACGTTCAACCCCAGAGCGTAGTTGCTGACCGTCGGCCGGTTGTCGTTAAAAGAATTACGTCCGCCGCCACCGCTGATTTCAATCGACGGCAGCCCGGCCCGTGATACGGCGCTCGCACTGGCGCGCGCGGCGCGCACCTGCGCTTCAGCCGCCACCAGATCCGGCCGTGATGCCTTGGCCCGCGCCAGAAGATCAGCAATCGAAGTCACCACCGCTGTCGTTTGCGGCGGCGCCTCCAGCGAACGCACACTGATCACCGCATTGACCGGCAAGCCGACAGCGAACGCGAGTTGTCCGCGGGATTTTTCGAGCTCACCGCGACTGCGCGTCAGATTAAGACGCGCCTGCGCCACCAGCGTTTCCGAGCGATAAACATCGGCCACCGTCGCGAGCCCCGACTCACGGCGCTTTTGCGCAGCTTCCAGCGCCGTTTCCGCGTTTTTCAGCGATTCTTCATTCACCCTGACCAGCGCATCGTTGCCGATCAGCCGGTAATACGCCTGCTCGACCTGGAAATCGTGCAGTCCGGGTTCATGCCGGTGGTCGCGCTGGGTTTTTCCGTGGCGCCGATCGCGGGCCAGAACTTCGGCGCGAAGCAAGCTCAACGAGTCAAAGACACGTTCAAGGACGGTGCCCTTATGGCGATCGTCGCGATGCTCGCGATGGCGATCATCTGTAACATTTCGCCTGCCTCGCTCGTCGGGGCTTTCTCGAGCGATGCGACCGTCATCGCTGTTGGCGCGGAGTATCTGCGTATTGTGTCGTGGAGCTTCATCGGGTCCGGCGTGATTTTCGTTGCC
>JANNHN010000130.1:0-2186 GCA_031404395.1 Betaproteobacteria bacterium | reverse complement strand
AACCTGGTGCGCAAACTGAACGATACGCTGGGCACCACTTCGCTGGTGGTGACGCATGACGTGCAGGAAGCGCTCAATGTCGTCGACCACGTGTATTACCTGTCGGACGGCAAGATGAAGGCGCACGGCACCCCGGAAGAGTTGCGCGCCAATCCCGATCCGCTGGTACACCAGTTCGTTTATGGCGAAGCGGAAGGTCCGGTGGCCTATCAGTATCCCAGCGGGGATTACGCAGCCGAACTGAGAATGGGGCAGCGCCGTGCAGCAGCATAGAACCCTGCCGTCGATACGCGGCATCGGCGCCAACGCCATCGACATTGTGCTGCGCCTGGGCTACGCCGCGCGCTTCATCGGTCTGACGCTGGCGCATTCGGGTACCAGTTTTGCGCGGCCGCGGCTGATCGTGCGCGAACTGTATTACACCGGCGCACTGTCGCTGATCATCATTCTGGTGTCGGGGCTGTTCGTCGGCATGGTGCTGGGATTGCAGGGCTACCAGACACTGACTACTTACGGTTCTGAATCCGCGCTGGGCGTGCTGGTGGCGTTGTCGCTGGTGCGCGAACTGGGGCCAGTGGTGTCGGCGCTGCTCTTCGCCAGCCGCGCCGGTTCGGCTATGACCGCGGAAATCGGTCTGATGAAAGCCACCGAGCAGCTCTCTGCGATGGAAATGATGGCGGTTGATCCGATCGCGCGCGTGGTGGCGCCGCGGTTCTGGGCGGGCGTGCTGTCGATGCCGCTGCTGGCGGCGATGTTCAGCGCGATGGGCATATTCGGCGGTTATATCGTCGGCGTGGTGCTGATCGGCGTTGATGAAGGTTCATTCTGGTCGCAGATGCAGAGCGCAGTCGATGTCCGAGAAGACATCGTCAACGGTGTGATCAAGAGTTTTGTGTTCGGGGTCGCCATTACCTGGATTGCGCTGTTTGAGGGGTATGACGCACCGCCGACTGCGGAGGGTGTTTCGGGCGCGACAACGCGCACCGTGGTAACGTCGTCTTTGGCGGTGCTGGGTCTGGATTTCATCCTGACTTCATTCATGTTCAGAGGTATTTAGATTGTTCAGAGGTGCCTAATGGGTAGAGGTGCGTAATGGAACGTTCGATGCTGGATTTATGGGTGGGCATATTCGTGGTCGCGGGCATAGCGGCGCTGGTGATCCTTGCCTTCAAGGTCGGCAACATGTCGAGCTTCGGCAGCGGTGAAGTCTATGAGGTGTCGGCGAATTTCGACAATATCGGCGGCCTGAAGCCGCGCGCGCCGATCAAGAGCGCGGGCGTTGTGGTCGGACGGGTGAAGGCAATCTCCTTCAACAATGAGCGGTTCATGGCAAAAGTCACCCTGGCGGTGGATCAGACCTACAAATTTCCGAAGGACAGCACGGCGTCGATCCTTACCTCCGGATTGCTCGGCGAACAGTACGTCGGTCTCGAAGGCGGCGGTGACGACCAGATGCTGAAGGCGGGTGACTCCGTCCGTCTTACCCAATCTGCCGTGGTGCTGGAGAAATTGATCAGCCAGTTCCTGTTTGATAAGGCAGCCGAAGGGGCACCGGCTAAAAATAAGGCGGCCGAAGAGGTGCCGGCTAAAAATAAGGTAGCCGAAGAGGCGGCCAAAAAATAAAATGATGAATGATGAGTGCGGAACGGAAAATCCACAGCCTCGTTGCGAAGCGCAGATTAAGGGAGTGATTTATGCATAACTCGTTGTTTTTATTTATGTTTTTTTCATTCTTTGGATTGCAGCCCGTGGCCGCGGCGGAGCTGGTTGCGCCCGATGTGCTGGCGCGCAGCGTCACCGATGACGTGATCGGCATCCTGCGCGGCGACAAGGACATTCAGGCCGGCAGCCAGCGCAGGGCGCGCGAGCTGATCGAGACCAAACTTGCGCCGCATTTCAACTTCTCCGGCATGACGCAGCTCGCTCTCGGCAAGAACTGGAGCGCAGCCAGCCCGGATCAGCGCAAGGCGCTGATTGCGGAATTCCGTGCACTGCTGGTGCAGACCTACACGGCGTCGCTGATGCTCTACAAGGATCAGAAAATCGATTACCGCCCGCTGAAGCTCGCGCCGGAAGACAATGACGTGCTGGTACGCTCGCTGGTGCGGCAGTCCGGTGGCGGCGAGCCGGTGCAGGTGGACTACGGCATGGAGAAACTCGACGGCGGCTGGAAGGTCTATAACGTC